>JAVEEC010000006.1 GCA_030840645.1 Frankiaceae bacterium | reverse complement strand
CGCCGAACGTCAGCCGCCGCCCCTCGACCGCTTCGAGAACGGCGTCGACCACGACGGCCGCGCCGACCGGCGTGGGCAGCAGGTGGTCCAGCGAGACGTGCGTCCCGACCGTCGTCAGGTCGTCGGTGAGGTGGCCGGCGACGGCCGCGCAGGTGGCGCGTTCGGCGAGCGCGACGACGCGCGGTGTCGCGAGCACGGCCACGTCCCCCGACCCGTGGGCGAGTGCCGTGTCGGCGGGAGTGACGACGTAGCGGAACGACGCGCGCAGGCCGGGGTCCAACGCCATGCGCAGAAGCGTATGGCCTTACGCGACGAGGCCGAGGCGGCGCAGCTCGACGGTGAGGTCGTGCGGGCTGGTGGATGCGGCCATCGCGGCATCCAGCGTGATGACGCCGTCGCGGATCAGCGCGACGAGGTGCTGGTCGAACGACTGCATGCCGTAGTACGCGCCCTCCGCGACGAGCGTAGGGATGGTCGCGGTCTTGTCCGGGTCGGCGATCGCGTCCGCGATGCGGCCGGTGATGATGGCGATCTCCATCGCGACGCAGCGGCCCTCGCCGTCGGCGCGGGGTACGAGCCGCTGGCAGATGATGCCGCGGAGGCTGGCCGCGAGCGAGAGTCGGACCTGCTTCTGCTCGTGCGGCGGGAAGAAGTCGATGACGCGGTTGATCGTCTCGGACGCGTCGGTGGTGTGCAGGGTCGACATGACGAAGTGGCCGGTCTCGGCGGCGGCGAGCGCGGCCTTGACGGTCTCCATGTCACGCATCTCGCCGACCAGGATGACGTCGGGGTCCTGCCGCATCGCGGCGCGCAGCGCGGTCGAGAAGTCCTCGGTGTCGACGCGGACCTCACGCTGGTTGATCATCGCCATCTTGTCGAAGTGCAGGACCTCGATCGGGTCCTCGATCGTGACGCAGTGGACCTCGCGGCTCTCGTTGATGTGGTCGATCATCCCGGCGAGCGTCGTCGTCTTGCCTGACCCGGTCGGTCCGGTGACGAGCACCAGGCCGCGCGGCTCCAGCGCCAACGACGAGAGAACGACGGGGAGGCCGAGGTCGCCCAGCGGGATCGCGCCGACGCTGACCCGGCGGAACACCAGCCCGGCCGAGCCGCGCGAGCGGAACGCGTTGACGCGGAAGCGGCCCACGCCGGAGAGCGAGTACGCGAAGTCGGCCTCGTTCTTCCTGCGGAACTCCTCGACCAGGTCGTCGCGGAGGACCTCGCTGACCATCGCCTCGGTGTCCGCCGCGGTCAGGTCACGCGTCTGGAGCTTGCGCAGCCGCCCGTCGATGCGGACGCGCGGGGGGGACCCGACCTTGCAGTGCAGGTCCGAGCCACCGCACTCGACCAGCGCGCGCAGGAAGGGCTCGATGGTGTTCGGCACGCGCGCTCCCGCTCGTCGGACGGGCGTCAGCCCGCGGGGCGCCGCCGTCTCGCGAGCCCTCGGGCATGGAATCGGCGCGAACGCCGGGTGGCTTGACCCCTCCGGCGGGGATTTCGGGCCGGTTCGGGCTGCCCGGGCGAACGCCGTCAGCCGACGACGGCGATCACGTCACCTTCCTGGACCACGTCGCCCTCGGCGACGCGCAGGTCCGTGACGGTGCCGCCGGACTCCGTGATGACCGGGATCTCCATCTTCATCGACTCGAGGATGACCAGCGTGTCGCCCTCGGCGACCTCGTCGCCCTGGGCGACGACGACCTTCCAGACGTTGGCGACCATCTCCGCCAGCACTTCCTCAGCCACACCCGCTCCGTTCCTCGGCGACGCCGGTCATTGTGTCAGCGGCCGGTCCACTCGGGCGAGCGCTTCTCGCGGAACGCCAGCACGCCCTCGGCCGCGTCGTGCGACTGCGCCAGCAGCGAGAGCTGCGCCTGGAGCTGGGCGAGCGCGGGCGCGAGCGCGACCTCCTCGGTGGCGTACCACGCCGCCTTGCCCATCCGTAGCACCAGCGGGCTCTTCGCCGCCAGCCCGGCCGCGACCTCGGCCACCGTCGCGTCCAACGCGGCCGCAGGCACGACCCGGGAGACCAGGCCCCAGTCCAGCGCGGTCGCCGCGTCGATCCGCCGGCCGGTCAGCATCAGGTCGAGCGCGCGCTTCTCGCTGACGTGCCGCGCGAGCAGCGCGCCGACCATGAACGGCCAGAGCCCGACCTCGACCTCCGGCGTCCCGAACGCCGCCGCCTCGCTCGCGATGACGAGGTCGCACGCCAGCGCGACGCCGAGCCCGCCCGCGAGGCAGAGGCCCTGCACCCGCGCGATCACCGGGCGCGGGCAACCGCGGATCGCGAGGACCAGCGCTCGCAGCCCACCGCGCGCCTCGTGGTGGTCCAGCGGCGTCGCCGCGGGGTCGAACGCCACGAGGTCCGCCCCGGCGCAGAACGCCGCCTCCCCCGCGCCCGTCACGACGACCACGCGCACGTCGTCCTGGTGCGCCCGCACGCCGACGCCCTCCACGAGCGCGTGCAGGACCTCGGGCGACAGCGCGTTACGGCGTTCCTCGCGGTCGATGGTCAACGTCAGCACGCGATCGACCACCTCCGCGCGCACGTCGCTCACGGCTTGGCCCGCATCCGGTCCACGATCGCGGTGTCGTACGCCCCCGACACGAACTCGGGGTACGCCAGCAGCTCGGCGTGGAACGCCAGGTTGTTCTTCGGCCCGACGATCTCGAACGCCGCCACCGCCGCCCGCGCGCGCTCGAGCGCCTCGGCCCTGGTCGGTGCCCAGACGCAGAGCTTGGCGAGCAGCGGGTCGTAGAACGGCGTGACGGTGTCGCCGTCGCCGTAGCCGCTGTCGACGCGGACGCCCTCGCCGGTCGGCTCGACCCACGTCGTGATCTCGCCGGGCCCGGGCAGGAACCGCTTGGGGTCCTCGGCGTACACCCGCATCTCGATGGCGCAGCCCTCGGCGACGACGCCCGCCGGATCGAAGCCGGGCTCCTCGCCGGCCGCGACGCGCAGCTGCTCGGCGACGATGTCGACGCCGGTGACCAGCTCGGTGATCGGGTGCTCGACCTGGAGCCTGGTGTTCATCTCGAGGAACACGAAGTCGTCGCCGCTCACGAGGCACTCGACGGTGCCGGCGTTGCGGTAGCCGATCGCCTCGCCCGCGCGGACGGCCGCCTTGAGCATCCGCTCCCGCAGCGCCGGAGAGACCCCGGGCGACGGCGTCTCCTCGACCACCTTCTGGTGGCGGCGTTGCACGGAGCAGTCGCGCTCGCCGAGGGCGACGACGGTGCCGTCGTTGAGGCCGAGGATCTGCACCTCGACGTGCCGCGCGTTGGGGAGAAAGCGCTCCAGCAGGATGGCGGGCGAGCCGAAGAACCGCTCCGCGCGGGTCCGCGCCGTCTCGAACGCCGTCCGCAACGCCGCCTCGTCGGCGGCCAGACCCATGCCGATCCCGCCGCCGCCGGCCGACGCCTTGACCATGATCGGGTAGCCGATGGCCCCGGCGGCATCGACCGCGGCGTCGACGTCGGCGACCGGCTCGCGGGTGCCCCCGGCGACCGGCACGCCCGCGTCGGACATCAGGTTGCGCGCGTTGATCTTGTCGCCCATCGCGACGATCGCGTCGGGCGACGGGCCGATCCAGACCAGCCCCGCCTCGACGACCGCGCGGGCGAAGGCCGCGTTCTCCGCCAGGAAGCCGTACCCCGGGTGGATCGCCTGCGCGCCGGTCTGTCTGGCCGCCTCGATGACCTTCACGCCGTCGAGGTACGACTCCGCCGCGGGCGCCGGCCCGAGCAGCACCGCCTCGTCGGCCTCGCGGACGTGCAGCGCCTTGGCGTCGGCCTCGGAGTAGACCGCGACGGCCTTCACGCCGAGGGCCTGTGCGCTGCGGATGACGCGACGCGCGATCTCGCCGCGGTTGGCTACCAGGATCGTCTCGAACACGTCGGGCACACTACACACGACACCCTGACCGCCCGAGCGCGAGGAGAGGCCCGTTGACGGTCATCCTCCTCGTCATCATCGCCGCCTGCCTGGTCGGCGCGGCCCGCGGCGGGTCGATGCACAACCTCTCCCAGCTCGAGCTCGTCGCCTGGCCGCTGGTGTTCGTCGCGGTGGCGGCGCAGGCGGCGGGCGCGTTCGCGGGCTCGCTCGGCCTCTCGCACGCCGGCACGCTGTACGTCCTCGGCATGGTCGCCAGCGCGGCGCTGGTCGTCGTGTTCGTCGCGCGCAACCGCGGGCTGCCCGGCATGCGGCTGATCGCGCTCGGCTTCCTGCTCAACGCCCTCGTCGTCACGGTGAACGGCGCCATGCCCGTCGCGCAGGAGGCCGCGGACCGGGTCGGCATCAGCACCGTCGGGCTGTACCGGCACGCCGACGCCAAGCACGAGCTGATCGACGGCGACACGCTCCTGCCCGACCTCGCCGACGTCATCCCGGTACCGCTGCCCGGGCCGCTGGCGCGGGGCAGCAACGTCGTGAGCGTCGGTGACGTCGTCCTCGCGGCCGGCATCGGCGTCCTCGTCGTCAACGCGATGGTGGCGGTCCGCCGCAGGCGGGTCCCCGCGCACGTCCGGCGCGCGGTCGCCGCCGGGCCCCCGCAGCGGTGATCGCGCGACTGCTGCTGGCCGCCGCGCTGGTTGGCGCGCCGGCATCCGCCGGTGCAGGGTCGGTCGTGGCGCCGCCGGGCCGCGTCGTCGTCGCGGTCGTGCCCGGCTTCACGTGGGAGCATCGGCCGCCCGCGGACGCGTCGCCCGTGCTCGCGGATGCCGCGCTCGGCGCGCTCGTCCCCGCGACCGCGCGCCGGGTTGGGTGCGCCGCCGACTTCTGGCTCACGCTCTCCGCGGGCGCGCGGGCCGGGCTGCCGGGCCGCTCGTGCGGCATCCCGCCGGTCCACGACCGGACCGTCGAGGGTTGGCGGGCGATCGTCCGCGCCAACGCCGACCGCCACTACGGCGCCCGCCCCGGCGCGCTCGCCGCCGCCGTCGCGCCGCGCTGCGTCGCGGCGCACGGCCCGCTCGCCGCCCTCGGCGCCGCGAACGCCGGCGGCGTCGTCGCCGAGTACCACCCGGCCCTCGCCCCCAGCGCCTGTGACGTGAACCTCGTCGACGCGTCGGGCGCGGTGTCGTTGGCGGCGGCCGTGGCGGAGATCCGCGCGGTGCTGCACCCCGACGTCCTCGTCCTGGTCGGCCTGCCGCGCGGCACCCACTACGGCGGCGTCGCCGTCACCGGCCCGGCCGGCCTGCTCACCGGCTCGCCGCGCGAGCGCGGCCTGGTGACCGTCCCCGACCTCACCGCGTTCGTCACCGGTCGCGGCGCCCCGACAGTCACGGCGGGCGGCTCGTACGCCTCCCGCCTCCACCGCCTGCTCGACCTCGACAAGGCGGGCCACCTGCACCACGCGTACGCCGGCGTCTACCTCTGCCTGGGCGCGCTGCCGCTCGTCCTCTGCGCCCTCCTGTCGCTCCGCCCCCGCCCCGGCCGCGGGCTGCGCACCGTCGCGCTCGCGCTGGCGGCGTACCCCGTGGCCGGGTTCCTCGTCTCCGCGGTCCCCTGGTGGCGCGCGCCGGTGCCGTGGATCGCCTGCGCCGCAGGCGTTCTGGTGTCGATGGTGCTCGTCGTCGTCGCCGGGCGGCGGACCGAGGTCGGCGTCGCCGCCGTCACCACCGCGGTGTTCGCCGTCGACCTGCTGACCGGCGCGCACCTCCAGCGGTACGGCCTCGCGTCGTACTCCGCGCTGAACGGCGGCCGCTACTACGGCCTCGGCAACGTCGGCTTCGCGATGTTCGCCACCGCCGCCGTCATCGTCGCCGGCGCGCTGGCCCGGCGGTACGGCGCCCGCGCCTGGCTGGCCGCGTACCCGCCGCTCGTCCTGATCGACGCGCTGCCGCGCTGGGGCGCGGACTTCGGCGGCGCCGTCGCGGTCACCGCGGCGTTCGGGGCGGCGCTCGCGGCCCGCGCGCGCCGGACGGTCGTCGTCGCGGGCACCGCGCTCGGCCTCGCGGTGGCCTTCGCGGCGGCCTGGCTCGACTACCGGCGCCCCGCCGCCGACCGCACGCACCTCGGCGCGTTCGTCGACGACCTGGTCCACGGGCGGTCCGCGGACCCGCTGTGGCGCAAGGCCGACGCGGCCGTGCACTCGGTGACCGGCACCTGGTACCCGCTGGTGCTGATCGGATCGTTAGTTGTCGCAACTATCCTTCTGCGCCGGCTGCACGCGGCCGGTGACCGCACGCTGGACACGACCGCCCGCGCGCTCGCCGCGCTCTGGCTGGTCGGCTCGCTGGTCAACGACTCCGGCGTCGTCGTCGCGGCCGTCGGCTGCGCGGTCGCGGTCCCGCTGCTGCTGTCGTACACGGTCCGGCGGCTCGGCACGCCGTGGTGACCGACAGCGCCGTCGTCGTCCCCGCGAAGGACGAGGCCGCGCGGATCGCCGACACCGTGCGCGCGGCGCGCGCGATCGACGGCGTCGCGCTCGTCGTCGTCGTCGACGACGGCTCGACGGACGGCACCGCCGAGGCCGCGAGCGCCGCAGGCGCGACCATCGTCCGCCACCCCCGCAACCGCGGCAAGGCCGCCGCGATGACGACCGGGGCCGCGGCGGTCGCCGACCGGGCGCTGCACCTGCTCTTCCTCGACGCCGACCTGCGCGACACGGCGGGCGCGGGCGCCGCGCTGCTCGCGCCGATCCGGGCCGGTACGGCCGACGCGGCCGTCGCGACGCTGCCCAGGACGCCGGGCGCGGGGGGGCACGGCTTCGTCGTCCGGCTGGCGCGGGACGGGATCGAGCGCGCCACCGGCTGGTCCCCCGCGCAGCCGCTCTCGGGGCAGCGGGCGCTGACGCGGGCGGCGTTCGACGCCGTGCTGCCGCTCGCGCGCGGCTTCGGCGTCGAGACCGGCATGACGATCGACCTGCTGCGCAACGGCTTCCGCGTCGTCGAGGTCGAGGTGCCGATGGCCCACCGCGTCACCGGCACTGGCTGGCGCGACCAGCTGCACCGCGCGCGGCAGTACCGCGACGTCCGCCGCGCCCTCGCCGCCCGCCGCCCTGACCCTCGTTCTGTGCAGGATCTCCGCCCCCCTCGAGCGTGGTGATCTTCACAGAACGAGTCGGGGGAGGCTAGAGGTCGCCGGCCTTCTCCAGGACGCGGGTCAGGGCCTCGACCACGCGCGGGTCGTACTCGAACGCCATCCCCATCCGCAGCCGCTCGAGCGCGTCCCACGACGCGCGCGTGCCGCGCGCCTCGCGCGACGCGCTGACCAGGTCGTCGTACGCGCTGCACGCCTTGACGATCCGGGCGGCGAGCGGCACGTCGAGGTCGGCGTTCTCGCGCATCTTCCGGTACGGCGACGCCTGCGCCTCCACGATGTGCGCGACCCGGTCGAGCGTCCCCGTGGAACGGATCACGGCGGCGCCGAGCTCGGCGATGCGGCGGCGTTCGGACGGCGCGACGGTCAGCGTCGAGCCGCGCGGGATCGAGTCGGCGAGCGAGAGCTGGCCGATGTCGTGCATCAGGGCGGCGTACTCCAGGTCGAGCAGGTCGGCGTCGGTGAGGCCGAACTCCCGGCCGACGGCCACGGACAGCGTCATGACGCGGCGCGCGTGGCCGGGCTCGACGTACCCGCCGACCTCGGTCACCCGCGACAGCGCCCGGATCGTCTGCCGGTACGTCGTGGAGATCGACGCGAACCGCCGGAACGAGAACTGCGTCACCAGCAGCGGCACGCAGAACACCAGCAGCGCCCAGAGCCCCATCACCCGGACCGAGAGCGCCATCAGGACGCCGGTGGCCGAGGTGGCGAAGAAGAGCGGGCCCTGCGCGGTGACCTCGTTGCGGAGGATCGGCGCGAACGGCGCCCGCTTGCGGCGCGCGTCGACAGCGGCGGCGAGGCCGAGGTCGACGCAGATGCCGAACACCGCCGCGACCGCCATCGCGAGCAGCGGCTGGCGGCTGCCGCGGCCCACGGCGACGCGCGCGACCGGTGAGGACACGAGCACCAGCCGGAACAACGCAGCGACGGCGGCCGTGGCGAGGATGCGGCGGGCCAGGTCGAGCGCGCGGGCGTCGCGTTGCAGCGCCTCGTGGATCAGCGACGACGCGACGCTCGCGACGAACACCACCGCGATCACCGCGGCGACGCCGTGGCCGGCCGGCCGGCCGTTCCCGAGGACGACGAGCAGCGAGTACGCGAGGGCGGCGGCGCCGCCGATCGGCGACGCGTCGCGGTCGCCGGGGAGGTTGACGCGCAGCAGCTCGCCGGCGAGCACGAGGACCGCGAACGACACCGCGATGCGCGGCTGCGCCACCCCGTCGCGGAGGGCGACGGCGAGACCGGCGGCACCGATCCCGAAGCCGCCGGCGAGGACCAGGCGGCGCAGGAACACGCCGTTACCCTTCTGCACGCCGGGCCTCCTCGGGCTCCGGCGGCGGCGGGGCGACGGCGACCAGCCCCGCCTTGGTCGAGATGACCGGCACGGGCGACTCGATCCGGTCGCCCTCCTTGGTGACCTTCTCGCCGTGGAACGGCTCGGCGTGCGGCTCCCAGCCGTGCTTCGAGACCGCGGCGACGAGGCAGTCCACGACCTTCGGGTCGAACTGGATCACCTCGCAGCGGCGCAGCTCGCCGACCGCCTCGTCGACGGACTTCGCCAGGCGGTACGACCGGGTCGAGGTCATCGAGTCGAACGCGTCGGCGACCATGATGATCCGTGCGAACTCCGGGATCTCGTCGCCCTTCAGGCCCATCGGGTAGCCGCGGCCGTCGAGGCGTTCGTGGTGGTGGTACACGCCGGAGAGCGCCTCGGTGAGGAAGTCGATCTCGCAGAGCATCTCGTAGCCGCGCAGCGGGTGGAGCTTGATGGCCTCGAACTCGAGCTGGTTCAGCTTGCCCTGCTTCTGCAGGATCTTGGTCGGCACGCCGAGCTTGCCGACGTCGTGCAGCATGCCGGCGATGCGGATGACCTGGACGCGGTCCTCGCGCATCCCCCACTCGCGCGCGATCAGTTCGGTGACGCGCGAGACCCGCTCGGAGTGACCCCGCGTGTAGTAGTCCTTCGTCTCCACCGCCTGCACCAGCGCGCGGACGGTGGAGTCGTACGTCGCGTGCAGGCGGGCGTAGTTGGCGAACGCCTCCCTGGCGACGATGAGCGGCGCGAGGAACAGCACGGCCGCGAGGATGCCGACCTCCTCGTACAGCTCGGCCATCAGCAGCCCGAGCATGCCGTAGCCGACGTACGCCACGACGATCGGCGAGAGGCTGCCCGCCCAGATCCGCCGCAGCGAGAGCCCGCTCGTCATCGACACGATGCCGGCGACGAGGGAGATGTTGACGACGTAGTACGCGAGGCTGGCGCCGATCGCGGCGAAGATGACCTGGCCGACGTCGACGTGGCTCAGGGTGTGCGCGCCGGGGTCGCCGCCGACGCAGATCGCGAACACCACGCCGGCGGCAAGTGCGGCGAGGGAGAACTGCGCGGCGTTGAAGAACCGTTTGACCGCGCGCTGCTCCGGGGCGGTCACCGGGTGGAGGAACCCGGCCAGCCCGATGAGTCCGGCGCCGTGCGGGCCGATGACCGCGACGGCGGCGAGACCGACGATGAACCCGACCGACATCGCCATGTTCTTGGCGGTCGGTGTCGCGAAGTAGGTCGCGGTGCCGTAGAGGGCGGCGAACGCCGCCACCTCGGGCCAGGAGCCCCGGAACCCCACCGCGGCGGCGGCTGCCGCGGAGAACGCGAGCAGCACGATGCCGACGACATACGCGCGCGCGCGAGGGGGAAGGTCTCGCATCGGACTCCTGCTCGGGAACCCAGACTGTAGGACGGGGACCGGCAGTGCCGACTAGCTCCAGCCGAGGCCGGCACCAGCAGTCACGAACAGGGCCACGAGGCCACCGAGGACAGCAGCGATCTTCTTCATTTGGGGTATCAACCCCTTTCAGATTTAGTCACAGACGTCGCTATTCGCCTGTGCTGAATCCGCTCCGCTTAGAAGAAGGAGAGAGAACGCGCGGTACTGCCGGTCCCGATCCCACAGTCTGGAGTTGTCAAATTGTGTCTCGCCGTACACGCCCGGTGCCGTGGAGTGACGGCCACCGAGCCGGGTCCTGCGCGGTCCTTTCCGCGAGGTAGGTAACTCTGAGTGTCGTCTCGGCGACTCACTGATGTAAGTGAAGCCATCCAACGGGCTAGAGTCAATGACGCGGTAGGGCCAGTTGTCCTAGTTCGTACGGGCAGTACCCGCCGGCTCCGGCGTGGGAGCCGCGTCCGCCCGCCGCGCGCGGGTACGGTTGGGCCGACCGAGGGGAGCGACCGTGCCCGACGACGACGCCGGCCTGGCGTGGGAGATCCTGCAGCGCTACGACGACCCGGCCACCGCGGAGTTCGACGCCGCGCTCGCCGCCGCCGACATTCCCGCGGAAACCGCGCGGGTGCTCAGGTTCTGGCAGCGGGAGTCCCTCGCGAGCACCAAACAGTTCGCCGCCGAGGCGCTGCCCCAGGTGTTCACCGCGATCGCCCGCGCCCAGGCCGACGCCGCCGAGGCCACCCACCGGGCCGCCAGGGCCCTGACCGCCGAGAACGACCCGCGGTCCGCGGGCACGCCGGCGTGGGGCACCGCCGTACCCGACCTCGTCATCACCCTCCCCGATGCGGCACGGAACTCCGGAACGACCCGCTCACTGGAGGAGCGGCGTCGTACAGTGGCCGCGCGGCTCGCCGACCTGGGGTGAAGTCGGACGCTCGGTGAGACGAAGGGGACCCCTCACATGCCACCCACGACGATGCGGCTGCGACCCGAGCTCGAAGCGACGCTGGGCCGCCTTCCCGGCGTCCAGGCAGTCCGCGTCGTCACCGGCCCGGACGCGGCGCCGACCGAGATCCACGTGCTCGCGTCACGGGACAAGACCCCGAAGCAGCTCGTACGGGACATCCAGTCCGCGTCGATGGCACAGTTCGACCTCGAGATCGACCACCGGATCATCTCGGTCGTCCAGTTCGACGATCCGGAGGGGCCGGCCGGGTCGCCGCACGCCACCCGGGTGCTGATCGCCACGATCACCGCGGCGACGACCGGGCTCGAGGCCAGCGCGACGGTCACGCTCGCGACCGGCGGGACGTTGTACGACGGCACGGCGACCGCGCCGGCCACGCCGAGCAGCCGCCCGCGCCTGATCGCCCGCGCGACGTTGAACGCCGTCTCCACGCTGATGCCGGTGGGCGCCTCCGACATCGAGTACGCCCAGATCGCCCGCGTCGGCGGCCGCGAGGTCGCGGTGAGCATCGTGCAGGTCGTCACCTCCGACGGCGAGTCGATCGTCACGGGGTCCGCGCTGGTGCGCGGGGACGAGGCGGACGCCGTTGCCCGGTCGGTCCTCGACGCGCTGAACCGCCGCCTCGGGACGTAGCTCCACCCTGTGGGAGGATGCGCGGCGACGCAACGACAGGAGCACCGATGGCGAAGAAGAAGCGCAAGCGCCGCGCCCGCGCCAAGAGCAAGGCCAACCACGGCAAGCGCCCCAACTGCTAGACCCGCGCCGCCCCACCCGTCCCGCCCCGTTGTGTGCGGGATTTGACCGGCTAGGGCCGTCGAATCCCGCACACAACGTGAAAAGCAGCGGACCGGCGGTCAGGTCGCGGAACGCAGCCAGTCAACCGTCGCCGCGATGCCGTCCGGCAGCGACGTCCACGGCTCCCAGCCGAGACCGGCCCGTGCGGCGGCCGCGTCGAGCGCGATGGACCGCGCGTCGCCGACCCGCGCCGGCGCGGCAGCCGGCTCGTCCGGCGCTCCGACCGCCTTGGCAACGAGGGTGTGCAGGTCGCGGTCGGTGGTCTGGACTCCGGTGCCGATGTTGAAGCGGCGGCCGTTGCCCGCGGACAGGGCGCGGACGAACGCCTCCACGACGTCGTCGACGAACACGTAGTCCCGCGTGTTCTGCCCGTCGCCGAACACCTTGGTCGGCTGCCCGTTGAGCAGCGCCGTGCCGAAGATCGCGACGACGCCCGCCTCGCCGTGCGGGTCCTGGCGCGGGCCGTACACGTTGGCGAGGGCCAGCGCCGTGTACTCCAGGCCGTACATCGAGGCGAACGCGTGCAGGTACAGCTCCCCCGACGCCTTCGCGGCGGCGTACGGGGACTCGGGCGCCGGGCGGACGCGTTCGGAGACCGGCAGGCGGGTCTGGGTGCCGTAGATCGAGCCGCCGGAGGACGTGAACACGACCTTGCGGGCGCCCGCGCCGACGGCGGCCTGCAGGACGTTGACGGTGCCGAGGACGTTGACGGTCGCATCGTGCACGGGGTCCGCGACGCTCTTGCGGACGTCGATCTGCGCGGCCAGGTGGCAGACGACCTCGGGCCGCGCCTTGGCAACGATCCCCGCGAGGTCGGCGTCGGTGACCGACGCGCGGACGAACGCGAACGCGCCCCGCCGCTCCTTGTTGGCGGCGCGCGCGTCGGCGAGGTTGGCGAGGGTGCCGGTCGAGAGGTCGTCGACGCCGACGACGTCGTGGCCGTCGGCGACGAGGCGGTCGGTCAGGGTCGAGCCGATGAAGCCGGCGGCGCCGGTCACGAGTACGCGCATGCGCCGGACACTACCCACGCGGCGGGGTGGTCTACTCCGGCTGGTACTCGCGCTGCGCGAGCTCGATGCGGACGGTGCGCAGCCGGACGATGAGGCGTTCGCGGACGTCGACCGGGGTCTCCTCGCAGCCGCAGGACCGCGCGATGACGGTCTTGACGAGCTGTTCGAGGCCGTACGCCCGCAGGCAGGGCGCGCACTCCTCGAGGTGCGCGCGTACCTCGGCGCAGTCGGTGTCCGGCATCTCGCCGTCGAGGTACAGGTAGACGTCGTCCAGCGCCTTCGCGCAGTCCATCTCGTGGGGCTCTCCGCAGCTCACGACCGGCCTCCCTCGGGGCCGGTCGGCGCCATGCCGCGGTCCTTGGCGTACTCCCAGAGCTGCCTCTGCAACGCCTTGCGCCCGCGGTGCAGCCGCGACATCACGGTGCCGATCGGGGTGCCCATGATCTCGGCGATCTCCTTGTACGAGAACCCCTCGACGTCGGCGAGGTAGACGGCCATCCGGAAGTCGTCGGGCAGCGCGG
>JAVEEC010000122.1 GCA_030840645.1 Frankiaceae bacterium | reverse complement strand
ACGCCGAACGCCCACGGCTCCAGCGCCCGCGCGACGAACGGGTCGTACACCGTCCCGATCGGCAGCAACGGCTCCCCGGCCGTCAGCCAGGTCGCGCCGAGCTCGCCGAGCAGGCCGACCAGGTTGGTCTCCGCGATGCCGAGCTCGATGTGCTGGCCGCGCCGCGTCTCCTTCCAGCGCATCAGGATGTCGTCCGCGTCGGCGAACCAGTCGGTCCGGTCCTCCGGCGCCCAGACGCCGACCTTGTTGATCCAGCCGCCGGTGTTGGTGCTGCTCGCGACGTCGGGCGAGACCGTGACGACGCGCGCGGCGACCTCGGGCGCGGACCGCGTGAGGTCCACCAGGACACGGCCGAGGACGGCCTGCGTCGCCTGCTCGCCGTTGTACGGGCGGCCCAGCTCGACCGGCACGTCCGGCGCCTTGCCGTCGCCGAGGGGCTCGCGGCGCAGGCGTTCGGCCGTTGCGCGGCAGAGGTCGTACGCCGGAGTGCCCTCGGCGAACGGCGCCCACGGGTCCGCTGGATCGGTCCCGAGCCTCGTCGCGAGGTCGGCGTACTGCGTGGCGTTGAGCAGTGCCGAGTGGTTGGCCGGGTGGCCCTCGACCGGCAGCCCCCACCCCTTGATCGTGTAGGCGAACATCACCGTCGGCCGGTCGGTCGCGACGGCCTCGTACGCCGCCCGCAGCTCCGCGAGGTCGTGCCCGCCGAGGTCGCGGATCGCGCGCGCGACGTCGTCGTCGTCCAGGTCGTCCAAGGCCTTCTTGGGCACGCCGAGGCGCTCGCGCAGCGCGGCCGGCGGCGTACGCAGCAGGGCCTGGTACTCCTCGTTCCCCATCTCGTCGATGCGCCTGCGCAGCGCGTCACCGCCGGGCCGGTCGAACACCGACTGGAGGAACCGCCCGTACTTCACCGGCAGCACCTGCCACCCCGCGCCCTCGAACATCCGCATCAGCCGCGTCGCCGCGATGTCGGGAACGACGCGGTCCAGCGACTGGCGGTTCAGGTCGACGACCCACAGCACCTCGCCGAGGCGCGGCACGACCGGGTCCGCGACGCACTCCCAGACCGCGCCCTCGTCCAGCTCCGCGTCGCCGAGCAGGCTGATCTGCCGCCCGCCCGGCGCGGTGTCGAAGTGGCTGCTCAGGTAGCGGCGCGCGACCGCGCCCCAGACCGGCGCCGTTGCGCCGATACCGACGCTGCCCGTCGAGTAGTCAGGGCGGTCGGGGTCCTTCGTGCGGCTCGGGTACGGCTGGAGACCGCCCAGCTCGCGCAGCCGCGGCAGGTACGCCGCGTCGAGGTTGCCAAGGAGGTAGGAGATCGCGTGGAACACCGGTGACGCGTGCGGCTTGACGCTGACCCGGTCCTCCGCGCGCAGCGCGCCGAACCACAGCGCCGTCATCAGGCTGACCATCGACGCGCTGGACGCCTGGTGGCCGCCGACCTTGATGCCGGACGGGTTCGGCCGGGTGTTGGCGGCGTGGACCATCGACGTCGCCAGCCAGAGCACGCGGCGTTCGACTTCGTGCAGCGCGTCGTCCGTCGGCTCCGTCACCGGGGCATTGTCGCGTACGGCTACGCGGGGATCGTCGCGGCGTACGGCTCGGGCAGCGCGGGCGTGCGCTCCAGCCCATCCCACGCCGTACCGAACAACGGCCAGAGTGTCACCGCGAGGTAAGCGCCGCCGAAGGTCCACAGCGCAGGGGCGAGCCCGAGTCGCGCCACGCCGATGCCGGCCAGCAGCGCGCCGAGCGGCATCGCGGCCGTGCACCCGGCGTAGACGACGCCCCAGACGCGGGCGCGCATCTCGGTGGGGATCCGTTCGAGCAGCGCCGTGTCCATGATCGGGTTCAGCGACCCGCTCGCGAAGCCACTGCCCGCACCGACCACGATGATCACGAGGAGCGGCGCGTGCAGCGCGAGCAGCGCGAACCGCGGGATGCCGCAGAGCACGAACGCGATCAGGAACGTCCGCCGCCGCGGCAGCCGCGCGCCCCACGCGCCGTACGCCAGCGCCCCGGCCAGCGCGCTCGCGCCGTACGTTCCGACGATCAGTCCGAACGCCTGCGGGCTGCGCAGCACGCGTTCGGCGTGCACCGGCAGCAGCACCGCGCCGAAGCCGGCGTCGAGCATGTTCGTCATCATGCACATCACCGTGACCGCGCGGATCGTGGGGTCGCGGTTGAGGTAGCGCAGCCCCGCGCGCAGGTCCTCGAAGTACGGCGCCCGCTCGCGCCGCACCCGCGGCGGTCGCGGCACCGACCACACGACGATCAGCGCCGAGACGACGAACGTCGCCGCGTCGACGAACAGCAGGTTCGGCGCGCCGATCAGCGCGATCAGCACGCCGGCCAGCGGGGCGCCGACCATCCGCGCGCCGCGCGAGACGGCGTCGTACCCGGACATGGCGCGTTCGAGCGTCGTCCCGGCGGGCTCGACCAGATCGGGCAGCAGCGCGCCGCGCGCCGTCTCGCCCGGCGTCGCGAAGAAGCCGCGTAGGAACACGAGTGCGAGGAGCTGCCAGAACGCGATCCCGACGGTCGCATGCAGCAGCGGCACGGTGAGGACGATCGCCGCGCTGATCAGGTCGGACGCGATGCTCGTGAGCCGCAGGCCGATCCGGTCGGCAACCGTGCCGCTGAACGCCGCCGACAGCACGATCGGCAGCGTCGAGACGGCGGCGGTGATGCCGGTCCGCGTCGGGCTGTGCGTCGTCTGCAGGACGAACCACGGGATCGCCAGGACGGTGAGGACGTTGCCGGAGATGGAGACGGCGTTGGCGGCGAGCAGGCCGAGCAGCGGCCGCCGGTCGCGGGTCACCGCGCCTCCTCGCTGAACGGCCGGCTGCGGCGGGGGAACGCGCTGAACAGCACGACAACCTGCTCGGCGTCGTCCGCGGTCGCGTACCGCGCGTACTTGGTCGCGAGGGCGTGCACCGCCTCGCTGAACTTCCTCAGCCGGTCCGGCGACAGCCGCAGCCGGAGGTCACTGAGGTCCGCGGCCTCGGCCCACTCGCGCGGCCACTCGTGCTGCTCGCCGATCCACTCGGTGAGCATGCCCGCGTATCCCGCCACGATGCCCGTCTCGTACGTTGCGAGCACCGCTCGCTGGTCGGGGTCGTCCAGCCACTTCGCGATCTCCACCGTGTGCCCGCCGAACGCCGGCCGCCACCAGCGGTCCCGGCCGTCGCCTGAGTCCGGCACCTCCTCCACGAAGCCGTGCCTGGCGAGCTGGCGCAGGTGGTAGCTCGTGGCCCCGCTGCTCTCGCCGAGCCGGCGCCCGAGCAGGCTCGCGGTCGCCGGGCCGTCGGAGCGCAGCTCCCGGAGGATGCGCCGCCGCAACGGGTGGGTGAGCGCCTTGAGCTCCTCGGGGCCGAGCTCGGGCAGTCCGGGGTACGTGGGCATGCCGCCACCCTAGACTGCAAAGACTTCTTTGCAAAGTGTTCTTTGCGGTCTGGCTCGTGACGCGGCTCGCGGCACAATGGCGCGGGCCGGTAGCTCAACTGGCAGAGCAGCAGCCTTTTAAGCTGTGGGTTGAGGGTTCGATCCCCTCCCGGCCCACGAGCGTTCGTCACTCGTCGGAACGCCCTGGTTCGTCCTAGAGTGGCGTCCCCGCACCTCTCCGGGAGACGCCGATGAAGAGCACCCGCAGGCTCGTCCTCAACCGCGAGGCCCTGACCGAACTCACCCCCGAGACGCTGCGCGAGGTCGTCGGCGGCGCGACCGTCGGCGCCGTCTGCCCCGTCCGCCTGACGGTCCTGGTCAACGGCTGCGCGTCCGACCCGCGGATCTGCAACTACAACACCAGCCTCTGCTGAAGCCGCGCGCGGCGGGAGCCGCGTTGTGGCAGGAGGGGCGCGTCCCCTATGCTTCCCAGGTTCCCCGACGCACGGCAGTGGGGTCGTCCGCGCACGACGGCGTAGCCGCCGGCGCCTCGCCCCCATCGTCTAGTGGCCTAGGACACCGCCCTTTCAAGGCGGCGACACGGGTTCGAATCCCGTTGGGGGTACGCGCACCACCGAGGTCCCGTAGTGCAGTTTGGAGTGCACGCCGCCC
>JAVEEC010000103.1 GCA_030840645.1 Frankiaceae bacterium | reverse complement strand
CCACGGTGGAGCGCATGTACACCGAGACCGAGGACAACCGGTTCCTCGAGGTGACGTACGCCAACGGCGACAAGGAAGTCCTGTACTTCAAGGACTTCAACTCCGGCGCGATGATCCAGAACATCGTTGACCGGGCCAAGAAGATGGCGATCAAGGACCTCCTCGACCTGCAGCAGAAGGGCCCGCGGGTGACGCACCTGTTGCAGGCCTGCGTCGACGAGTTCAAGGAGAACGAGGACCTCCCGAACACCACGAACCCCGACGACTGGGCCCGCATCTCCGGCAAGAAGGGCGAGCGGATCGTGTACATCCGCACGCTGATCTCCGGCACGAAGGGCAACGAGGCCGGCCGTTCGATCGACACGATCTCCAACACCGGGCAGTACCTGTAGCACGCCCGCCGCGAGGGAGGCGGAGTGGCCGAGCCCGATCGCCCCGATGACGGCGTCGGCGGTGCCGCGTGGCGTGCTGCCCAGCGTGCGTACGCGCCGTACTCGCGGTTCCGCGTCGGCGCCGCCGCCGTCACCCGCGCGGGCACGGTCTTCACCGGTTGCAACGTCGAGAACGCGAGCTACTCCGCGACCCTCTGTGCCGAGCGCAACGCGGTCGCCGCGGCCGTCGCGGCTGAGGGGGCGTCACTCGACCTCGTCCGGGTCGTCGTCGTCACCCTCGACGGCGAGAGCTGCGCGCCGTGCGGTACCTGCCGGCAGGTGGTGACGGAGTTCGCGCCCGATGCCACACTCAGGTACCTGCGCGAAGGACGATTCGTCGAGCGGTCGGCGGCAGACCTGTTGCCGGACGGTTTCGAACCGGGGGATCTGCGATGAGCGACGACGGCACCGGCAAGAACAAGGGCGCTGATAAGGGTCCCCTGGGGCCGATCTACGACCTCGCTGAATTGATCATCAAGCCGCTGGCACCGAACGTTCCGAAACGCACGGCCGGCATCATCCTGGTCGTCGTCTTTGCCATGGTCGTGATCATGGGCGTCGCGGCGCTCTTGACCGGTGTCGCGCTCCTCGCCGTCGTAGCCGCGGTCGTGATGCTGGCCGTCCTCGGTGTCAGCGGGTCCGTCCGCATCTTGAAGGGCCCGGGATCGCCGCCGAAGGCACCGGCGGACCCGGAGACGCTCTCGCTTGCGTATCGGCTGGACGACTCGCAGCACGATGCGGTATGCGAGATCGTCGAACACGCCGTCGACGACGTCGCCGGTGCGCTGCGCACCCCGCGCGCCAAGCTTCGCGGCAACGTTTTCGGCTGCGACGGGCACGGCACGTTGCGAATCATGCCGGCGTACGACCACAACATGACCCACAAGAAGGAACGCAACGTGTCCATGCGGATCGGGCAGGGCAACAACGGTCTGGCCTGGGCATCCGGCGGCGTCCACGTCGCGGTCCGCCCTAGCGAGGGCGGCAGCAGCGCGCTGCCGCTCAACCAGACCAAGCGGATCCCTGCCGATCTGTCGTGGATCATCAGCGCGCCAGCCTGTACGCAGTTGTCGAAGCCGACGTGGGTCCTCAACGTGGACGGCCTCGACGACCCGCGTACGCAGCGGCAGCTGGGCGCGGCCATCGGCCCTGTCGTCCTGTGGGCGGAGCAGTTGGCGCTCGTCCTGGGCGCGGTGGCTCCCGAGATGGCAGGTGAGCAGTCATGAGGATGGAGTCCGCCGGGAAGGTCGTCGACGGCACGTTCGAGAGCTTTGCCGTCTACGACATCACCCTCGGCGACCTCGGCACTCCGGGGCCGCGGATGAAGGCGTTCGTCGAGAAGTTCGGCGGGCTGCCGGGTGTGGGCGAGACGGATCTCGCGGCGTTGTCCCGCGAGATCGTCCGCCGCTACGGCGACGCGATCCTGGAGCAGCCGGACAAGGGCACGCCCCGTTAGGCTTCGCCCATGAGCGTGCGCCGGGTCGTGGGGACCGAGACGGAGTACGGCATCTCGGTGCCCGGGCAGCCCGGGTTCAACGCGATGGTGTCGTCGTCCCTCGTCGTCAACGCGTACGCGCCCGCGCGCGACCGGCGCACCCGCTGGGACTTCGAGGAGGAGAGCCCGCTGCGCGACGCGCGCGGGTTCGACCTGGCGCACGAGGTCTCCGAGCCGCCCGCCGACGACGAGCTCGGCCTGGCCAACGTCATCCTCACCAACGGCGCGCGGCTCTACGTCGACCATGCGCACCCGGAGTACTCGACCCCCGAGGTCACGACGCCGCTCGACGCGGTGCTGTGGGACAAGGCGGGAGAGCGGGTCATGGCCGAGGCCGCGCGGCGCGCCGCCGCCGTGCCCGGCACCGCGCCGGTTCAGCTCTACAAGAACAACACCGACAACAAGGGCGTCTCGTACGGCTGCCACGAGAACTACCTGATGGCCCGCGCGACACCGTTCGCGGAGATCGTTCGCCACCTCACGCCGTTCTTCGTGAGCCGGCAGGTGTTCTGCGGCGCCGGGCGCGTCGGCACCGGGCAGGACGGGCGGGGTAGCGGCTTCCAGGTCAGCCAGCGCGCGGACTTCTTCGAGGTCGAGGTCGGCCTGGAGACGACGTTGAAGCGCCCGATCATCAACACCCGCGACGAGCCGCACGCCGACCCGGAGAAGTACCGCCGCCTGCACGTCATCATCGGCGACGCCAACCTCAACGAGGTGTCGACGTACCTCAAGGTCGGCACCACGTCGCTGGTGCTCGCGATGATCGAGGCCGGGTTCCTGGACCGCGACCTGTCGGTCGAGCAGCCGGTGTCGTCGCTGCGCGCGGTCAGCCACGACCCGTCGTTGAAGCACCTGGTGACGCTGCGGGACGGGCGGCGGCTCACCGCCGTGCAGCTGCAGATGGAGTACCTGGAGCTGGCGCGGAAGTTCGTCGAGAGCACCCTCGGCGCCAACGCCGACGAGCAGACCACCGACGTCCTGGGCCGGTGGGAGAGCGTGCTGTCGCGGCTCGAGGTCGACCCGAGCACGTGCAGCCGCGAGGTCGACTGGGTCGCCAAGCTGGGGATCCTCGACGGGTACCGCGACCGCGAGTCGCTCGGCTGGGACAGCCACAAGCTGGCGCTGGTCGACCTGCAGTACCACGACGTCCGGCCGGACAAGGGGCTGTACAACCGCCTCGCCGCGCGCGGCAGCGTCGAGCTGCTCCTCGACGAGGCGGACGTCGTCCGCGCGATGACGGCGCCGCCGGAGGACACCAGGGCGTACTTCCGCGGCCGCTGCCTGGAGCGGTACCCGGGTGAGGTCGCGGCGGCGTCGTGGGACTCGGTGATCTTCGACGTGGGGCGCGACTCGCTGCAGCGGGTGCCGACGATGGAGCCGTTGCGCGGCACCAAGGCCCACGTCGGCGAGCTGCTCGACGCGTGCGAGACCGCCGCCGAGCTGGTCGACCGCCTGTCCGGCGCGCGCTAGGACCGAACCGATCGGGCCGCCCGCGGCTCTACAGCGGGAGGGAGGGGTGCTCCGTGCGTGGAGTCCGTTGGCTGGTCGCGTCGGCGCTGCTGCTGCCGGTGCTCGTGCTCGCGCCGTCCGGCGGCGCGGCGGGGCCCGTCGTCGCGACGCTGAAGCCGGGGCAGGCGGCGTTCTGGAAGGTCAACGCCGCGAACGAGTACCGCATCGTCGTGCGCGCCGGGGGCTGGCGGCTGCGGGTCGCGTACGACCACCCCGACTTCCGGCGCTCCGCGTACGGCACCCTGTCCAACCCGCAGGGCAAGGCCGTCGCCTCGCTCAACGGCTTCGACAGCGGTGAGGCGTACGTCATGAACCCCGCCCCGGGGACGTGGACGTTGCGGATGGACTCGTCGTACGACGAGGTCCGCATGCGGGCGAAGCTGGAGACCGCGCCGCCCGCGAAGCCGCGCAAGCCGGTCGCGCTGCTGCCGAACCTGCGGCTGGTGCCGCCGCACGAGTTCACGTTCGCGGGGCCGTTGTCCGGCGGTCGGTTCGTGTTCGTCGGGCCGTCCGACCCGCTCACGACGTGCAGCGCGGACGACACCGCCGAGGAGAAGGGCGTGCGGTGCCTGCGCTTCTCGCTCGGCCCGGCGAACGTCGGCACCGGTCCGTTGCAGCTGGTGTTCCCCGGCAACGCGGGCCTGGTCACCGCCGGCATCGCGACGCAGATCGTCACCTGGTCCGACGGCCACACGACGACCCGCGAGGCAGGGGAGTTCGTCTACCACAAGACCCACGCGCACTATCACCACAGCGGCTTCGGCAAGCTCGAGCTGCTCAAGGTCACCGACACCGCGCGCGGCACGATGACTCATGCCGGCGACGGGCCGAAGCAGGGCTTCTGTACCGGCGACGTGAAGATCGCCGAGTGGTCGGTGTTCGGCGGCGACCAGGACAGCGCCGACTCCACCTGCATGGAGAGCGCGGGCCTCGTCTACGACCCGACGCGCGGCACCAAGATGGGCCTCTCGCCCGGCTGGGCCGACCTGTACTCGTGGGAGCAGGACGGCAACTACGTGGAGTTCGGCCTCAACACCGACGGCCGCTACGTCGTCCGCTCGACCGCCGACGCGCTGAACCGCATCCTCGAGTCGAACGAGACCGACAACACGTCGTACGCGTACATCCAGGTCACCGGGACCACGATCACGGTGCTGGAACGCGGCCGCGGCCAATCGCCGTGGGACCGCAAGAAGGTCGTCGTTCACGACGGCCTGCACCCGACCGCCGCGGCCTGAGTCTCCGTCGCCCCCGCGGGATAGGGTCGCTGTCGTACGGCGTACCCCCATGCGGAGGCGACGATGGCGACGAAGGACACCGGCGGCGGGCAGCAGCGCGCGACCCGCAAGTCGGAACAGGTCGACGAGGTCGAGGCGACCACGTCCGAGGACGTCCAGGAACGACACGAGAAGCTGTCGGACGACGTCGATTCTTTGCTGGACGAGATCGACGATGTCCTGGAAGAGAACGCCGAGGACTTCGTGCGCCAATTTGTCCAGAAGGGCGGCGAGTAGTCCCGGTATGTCCGATTCTCGTGCGGGAACGAAGTGGTGCCCCGAGTGCGGGGAATGGAAAATGCCGGAGGAGTTCTTCACCGACCGGCGAGCGACCGACGGGCGCACGTCCTACTGCCGTCCGTGCATGACAGTGCGCAACGCCGAGTCGAAGGCGCGCCGTGCCCGCGGTGAGCGGCTGACGACGCGCCGCCCGCGCCGGACCGTGCAGAGCGTCACGCCGTTCAAGACCTGTCCGCGCTGCGCGCGCACGCTGCCGCTCGAAGGCTTCGCGATCAACCGGGCGAACTCCCGCGGGATCAGCACCTACTGCCTCCCGTGTCACAGCGAGGTCGCGCGCGCGGACAAGATCAAGAACCACGGCAGCACCAGGAACTTCCACCTGAAGGACCGGTACGGCATCACCGAGGCCGAGGTCGCGGCGATGATCGAAGCCCAGGGTGGTGGATGCGCGATCTGCCGGGTGAAGCCCGCGGAACACGTCGACCACGACCACGAGACCGGAGTCGTGCGCGGCATCCTCTGCTTCACCTGCAACGTCGGCCTCGGCAACTTCGGCGACGACCGCGAGCTGCTGTGGCTCGCGTCGCACTACATCGAGCGGCACGAGAAGGAGCAGCGGATGCGGCTCATCATGGGGAGAATCGCGTGACGGACCTGGGGCGGGGGCGGCTGCCCGCCGCGTACACGATGCCGGGCAACAGCTCGTTCACCGAGTTCCTCGCCGGCCAGGCGCCGGAGCTGCTGCCGAGCCGCCGGACGCTGCCCGGTAGCGTCACCGAGGTGCCGCACGCCACCACGATCGTCGCGCTCACCAGCGCGACCGGCGTCGTCATGGCCGGCGACCGCCGCGCCACGATGGGCCTGCAGATCGCGCAACGCGACATCGAGAAGGTGTTCCAGGCCGACGAGCTCTCCTGCGTCGGCATCGCGGGTACGGCCGGCATGGCGATCGAGATGGTCCGGCTGTTCCAGGTCGAGCTGGAGCACTACGAGAAGATCGAGGGCACCACGCTGTCGCTGGAGGGCAAGGCGAACCGCCTCTCCACGCTGATCCGCAACAACCTCGCGCTCGCCATGCAGGGCCTCGCCGTCGTACCGCTGTTCGCGGGCTACGACGTGCAGGGCCAGTTCGGCCGCATCTTCAGCTACGACGTGACGGGCGGGAAGTACGAGGAGCACTCGTTCTACTCGGTCGGGTCCGGCTCGGGGCCCGCGCGGGGGGCGTTGAAGAAGCGGTTCCGCGACGACATGACCGACGCCGAGGCGGTCCGGGTGGCCGTCGACGCGCTGTACGACGCCGCCGACGAGGACGCGGGCACCGGCGGCCCGGACCTGATCCGCAAGATCTACCCAGTCGTCGCCGTCGTGACTGCGGACGGGTACCGCCGGGTGCCGGACACCGAGATCGGCGAGATCGTGGAGACCATCGTCGCCGAACGCCGCGAGAACCCCGGCGGCTAGCGCCCCGACCGTCCACCCGACCGCCGACGCCGCCGAGGAGCGCCGTGACCACGCCGTTCTACGTCTCGCCCGAGCAGTTCATGCGGGACAAGTCCGAGTACGCCCGCAAGGGCATCGCACGCGGGCGCAGCGTCCTCGTGCTGTCCTACGCCGACGGCATCCTGTTCGTCGCGGAGAACCCGTCCACGGCGCTGCACAAGGTGAGCGAGATCTACGACCGGATCGCGTTCGCGGCGGTCGGCAAGTACAACGAGTTCGAGAACCTCCGCGTCGCCGGCGTCCGCCTCGCCGATCTGCGCGGGTACGCGTACGACCGCGCCGACGTCAACGGCCGCGCCCTCGCGAACGCGTACGCGCAGACGCTCGGCACGATCTTCACGACCGAGGCCAAGCCGTACGAGGTCGAGCTGGTCGTCGCCGAGGTGGGGGACCGGGTCGAGGACGACCAGATGTACCGGCTGACCTACGACGGCTCGGTTGCGGACGAGAGCGGCTTCGTCGCGATGGGTGGGAAGGCCGAGGAGCTGTCCGAGTACCTCAAGGCCCACCACACCGCGGGGCTGCCGCTCGAGGACGCGATGCACGTCGCCGTCCAGGCGCTGACCGGCCAGGAGGAGAAGGACTTCCAGCCGGACCTGCTGGAGGTCGCGGTGCTGGACCGTACCCGCCCGCGCCGGAAGTTCAAGCGGCTGCTCGGCGAACGGCTCGCGGCCCTGATGCCGACGGCGGCGTCCCCGGTCAGCGGCGGCGCGGCGCCCGAAGAGACCGCTCCCCCCACCTGAGGCCGTACGGCGGGGGTCAGAGCCCGCCGGTGATGGCCCGGTCGAGCAGCGAGCCGTCGGCGTAGTTGAGCTGCTTCTCCAGGTGTACGACCGACCCCGACTCGGGCTTCGACTCGAACTGCACGCGGTCCACGAGCAGCCGCATCAGCGCGACGCCGCGGCCGCGTTCCTCGTCGGTGTCCGGCGCGCCGGTGTCGAGGGTGTCGAAGTCGAAGCCGTGACCGAGGTCGCGCACCTCGATCGAGCAGACGGCGTCGTCGAGGCGGAGCGCGACGACGTACTCGTCGCCGGGTCCCGAGTGCTGGAGCACGTTGGTGCAGGCCTCGCTCAACGCGAGCGCGACGTCGTCGACACAGGCGTCCTCGACGCCGACGGTCCGCATCGACGCGTCCACGATCCGCCGCGCAACGGGGACGCTCAGCTCGTCTCGCGGCAGGTTCAGCGCGAGCGAGATCTCCACGTGCTGCTCCAAGCGGGGTCGCGGGTGTCGGAGACCGTTTTCTCCGCTCCGCCGCCCGCGCAAACGCGGGCGCTACTTGGTGCCCGCGCCGCCGAACCCGCCCGCGCCGCCGGGGCCACCGACGGCGCCGTGCTTCTTGAAGTTCGGGTCGACGTCGGCGGCGCTGTCGATCCGCGCGACCGCGCCCTCCTCGGGCTCGATCGTGGTGCCGACGTAGACCTCGGCGGCGGGGTGGACCCGCGCCTCGGCGGGGTCGGTCACCGGCTCGGCGGGCCGCGCGGGGCGTCGGAAGGCCATGGCGCGAACCTACCGCGAAGCGACCGCGGCAGCGCGGTTGCTAGTGGTGGGCGAGCGACTTGTCGCAGGCCGGGAACGACAGCGTGCGGCCGCCCGCGCTCGCGTCGCCGTCAGCCGTCGAGACGGACTGGCCGTTCAGCGTCCAGAACGCGTTCGCCGCCGGGCTCGTGACGACCAGCGCGCGGGTGTCCTTCAGCCCGAACGCCGTCGCGACCGCGGCCCGCGGGATGGTCAGCGTGATGCTCTGGCGCAGCTGGTCGAACGCCGCGACCACGGTGAGCGGCGAGACCGTGGTCCCGCCGTACTGGCGGACCTTGGTGCCGTCGACGGCGTCGCGCGTGACGCCGAACTGCGCGACCGCGCCGCGGTACGCGAACAGCGCGGAGTACCCCTGCCCCGTACCGAACAGCGGATGGTCCGTGAGCCGCGAGACCCGCACGGTGACGAGCAGGTCCTTGGCGGTCAGCCGGTACGTGACCCGGGCGACGTCGACGCTGTCGTCGCGGGTCGGCACGACGTCGCTGGTGCGCGAGGTCTCGTCGCCGGTGAGCGCGGCGAACTCCACGACGCAGGGGCTCGGCGCGGGCGGCTTCGGGCCGCGCTTGGCCCGCCAGCGGTCGCAGTCGATCGCCGGCAGGGCGACGGCCTTCGGGTCGAGCGCGGCCTTGCCGAAGTCCGACATCATCGGGTCGTACGCGGCGTCGAGCGCGTAGGTGTTCACGCCGAGGCCGGTGAGGACCAGCTTGCCGAACGTCGTGCCGAACGCCCGCGCGAGGTCCGCGCGCGGGATCGTGATGACGACCTGGCTGCGCGCGACGTCGAAGTCGGTGACGAGCTGGGTCGGCCCGCCGGGGTAGGCGTTCCACGCGAAGCCGGCTGCCGACTTCCGCTGGGGGACCTTGCCGCCGTAGAACACCGGGCCGCCGCCGGACGGCGTGCGGAAGTAGCCGAACGTCACCTGCTGCCCGGTCACCCGGTCCGTCACGACGGCGTCGAACTCGTCGCCCCACGCGGTGGCGGGACGGTCCGCGAGCTTCGCGACCACCGCGGTCACGACGACGTCGGCCGGGCCGACCTGCCAGGTGACGTGGGTGACGTCGAGGTCGGCGTCGTTCGGCACCGCGTAGAGGACGGGCGCGTCCCCGGTCGGCGCGGCGTACCCGACCGTGCACGCGTCCGGGCGCGAGACGACCGTGGCGGCGTGCGCGGCCGGGAGCGCGGCGACGCCCGCCAGGAGCGTGGCGGCGAGCAGCGCGGAACGGGTGCGCACGGGGGTCCTCTCCACGAGCGGTGCAACGACGGTTCGCAGGTCAAGGGTTCGGTCGCGGCGCCGGGAAATCCTCCCGGCGCGCCGGTCAACCTTTCCGGCGGGTCGCGGCATCTGTACGGCTTGCGGGGCTTTCCGCCCCCGCGCCCCACCTGTCTGGAGGACCAGTGTCCAACCGCATCGCCCGTTCCCTCGCCGTCCTCGGCCTCGCCGCCGGCGCCGTCGCGGTGACCGCCGCCCCGAGCAGCGCGTTCCCGACCGAGCACGTCGAGATCCACCTCACCATCGACGCCACCGACCCGTCGTACGGCGCCGACGTCCACGTCACCGGCGGCACCGCCACCGAGACGTTCGACATCAACATCGTCCGCGTCGACTCGGCCGGCCCGCGCGTCGCCGGCTGCACCGGCGCGAACGACTGCCACATCGACGGCGACCTCTCCAGCGAGACCCTGCCGGCGGTGTTCGTCGTGCACGTCGTCGGCGGGCAGAAGACGCTCTTCGACAACGCGTTCGACTCCTACGTCCAGACGACGGTCTGCACGACGTCGGCGTCCTGCACGTCCAGCCCGGTGATCCTCTCGCTCGGCTAAGAGGCGGCTGAACGATCCCTGCCGGCCGGGAGCCCCCTCACCCGGCCGGCAGGACACCCTCCGGGGCGTACCGAAGGTCTCCACGTGACCAGGCAGCAGCGATGGTCCGCGCTCGTCGCGGCCGCGGTCTGCTGCGTCCTGACGACGGGCGTCGCCGCCGTCGCGACCGCGCGCCCGCCGGCGCTGCCCGCCGCGCGGCCCGGCCACCCGGGGAACCCCGTCGTCGTCGCGGACGAGGCGTTCACTGTCTCCGGCCGCGCGGGCAGCATCGTGCACGTCCGGCTGCGCAAGCCGCTCACCGTCCCCGACCGCGCCGACACCGGACGGTTCTCGCTGACGTCGACGGGCGCGTTCGCCGCGGTCACGCTGACCCTCGAACGCGGCAGCGGCCCGGTGTTCCGGATCGCGACGACGACCCCGGCGTTCGCCTGCGGCAGGCCGGACTGCCAGAACGCCGAGCTGACGTCCTCGGCGTCGGCCAAGACCATCCCGGCCGGCGACTACGTCCTGGCGCTCGGGGGGCCGCTCGGCGCGACGGTGTCGTTCACCCTGCGCGGCTACGTGGGCAGCGAGCCGGTGACGACCGTCCGCCACCTCTACGCGGTGCCGTACGTCACCGCCCCGATTCCTGTACACGCGACGCAGCCGGCGACGGCGCTGTACCAGACCGACGGCGGCACGTGGACGGTCCCGACGATCGGGCGGCGGATGCTCGCGGGCGTCGTCCTCGCCGTCCACCCGACGAAGGGCGGCGGGTACGACTACGCGCTCTGCCCCGGCGCGTACGGCGCCCGCTCGGCGCAGGACACGCTCGTCGCGACGGCTCGGCCGATCTGTTCGAGCTACGGCTCGACCACCGGCAGCGTGACGACGCGCGACCCGCTGGCGCACCCGCTACCGGGCTCAGACGACCCGTACGTCAACGTGTCGTTCGCCTCCGCGATCGGCACGTATGAGGGCGTGACCGGCGGGTCGTTCGCGGTGCACTGCAACCAGCCGCCGTGCGCGTACACGGCGGTCGCGTACGTCCTGGCGCTCGACTCGTGAGGGGCCTCTCGCGCGCGTCGGGCCTCGTGCTGCTGCTCGGCTCGGTCGTCGCGTCCGCCGCTCCCGCTCCGTTGCCGCGAGTCGTCCTGACCGGCGCGACGGTCGACGTCGCCGCCGGTGCGAGCGCCGTCGTGCCGGTGCGGGCGCGGGTCGCGGCGCTGCCGTTGCGCGCCGACGTCATGGTGCTCCTCGACGTGTCGACGTCGATGACCCTGCCGCTCGCGGACGTGCGCAGCCAGCTCGCGACGGCGGTCCGGCGGCTCGCCGCGGACGGCGTCGACCTCAACGTCGGCCTCGCGCTGGCGGGCTCCGCGCCGCGCGCCGACGACCTGCGCGCCGGCGGCGGCACCGCGCCGCACGGCGATCCGCGCCAGGCCGACCCGGTGACCGACCCGAACAACCCGTCGTACCGCTCGCCGGTGCTCTTCCGCCGGGTGGCGCCGGTCGGTCCGGTCGCGGCGTTCCTCCCGGCGCTCGCCGCGGTCCGGCCCGAGGTGCTCGTCTCGACGAGCGACAGCGGCCTCGTCTACGAGCGCGAGCAGGCCCAGCTGCTCGGCGTCGAGCAGCTGCTCACCGGCCGCGGCTCGCCCGGCTCGGCGAACGACGACTTCCAGGACGCGGTCGCGCCCGGCCAGGTGGCCGGCTGGCGGCCGGACGCCGCGCGGCTCGTCGTCAGCGTCACTGACCAGGAGCTCGGCTCGCCGTCCGGCACGCCCACCTCGGCCGCGGTCGGAGCGGCGCTGGCCGCCGCGCACGTCGGCCACGTCGGTCTCGTCGTCATGGGCTACGCGGGCGGGGTCACCGACCTCGCGCGCCTGTCCGCCGCCGCCGGGACGTACGTGCCCGCGGGCGGGCTGCGGTGCGGCGGCTTCGCGGGCGACGACGTCGTGCCCGGCGGCGCGCCGTTCGTCTGCAACACCACGCGGACCGCGTCGGCGGTCGAGACCGCGGTCCGCGCGCTGCACCCGAGGGCGACCCTCGACGTCCGCGCGCGTTCCGCCGACCCGGCCTTCCGCCCGCTCACCGTGACGCTGCCGCTCGACGGCACCGCGCGCGGCCTGACCGTCGGCGTACCGGTCACCTGCCCGGTCGCGGCCACCGCGTCGCGGCACGACCTGCCGGTGACCGCGAGGTACGCGGGCGCGGTCGCGACCGCCACCGTGACCGTCCGCTGCGGGGCCGCGGCGGTCGCCGTTGCGCCACCGGTCGTGCAGCCACCGCCGCCGGCCGCGCCCGGTCCGGGCGTCGCGCCCCCGCCGCCCGCGGTCGTGCCGCCGCTGCCACCGCCGCCCCCCGCGCCCCTTCCCGGGGCGAACGTGCAGCAGGGCAGCGCCGCGCAGCCGAACGCCGCCGTCCGCCCGCAGGACGAGACGAACGAGCAGGTGGCCGAGGAGCGGACCGACGACGCGCAGGACCCGTTGCCGTGGCTGCTCGCCGCCGCCGCGCTGACCGCGGCGGCCGCCGCCGCCGCGACGAGGACCGCGCCGCGGACCCGTCGCGCCTAGTGCGCGCCCGCCCGACTCGTTCTGTGCAGGTCACCGCGCTCGAGAGGGGCGAGACTCCTGCACAGAACGCGAGAGGGCGCGGCTGCCACGCACCGCGAACGCGGTCGCCAGCAGCAGGCTGCTCGCGTACAGCGCGACGGGCAGTCCGGCCCGGCGGTCGGACATCGCGTACTCCTCGACCGACGCGACCTGGCCCTGCTCCTGGTCGTCGGGCTCGATCGCGGCGCCGCCCTGACCCTGGCCCTGCGACTGGTTCTGCGCCTGCTGCTGCCCCTGGTTCTGCGCGCTCTGCTCGGTGTTGAACGGCCGGCCGTTCGCGGGCGCGCCCTGCGGCGGCGGGACCAGCAGCGGCGGCAGCCCCCGCTGGTGACCGGGCTCGTTCGGGGATTCTGGCTCCGTCCGGCGCGGGCGTTCGCGGTCACGCGGACGTGACGGCTGGTGCGCCGGGGGCGGCGGCACCGGCGAGCACGGCGCGATCGACGGCACCGTCACGACCGGGAGCGGGGCCGGGTCGGGGCGCGGCGTGATCGGCGGAACGGCGCCCTTCGACGTGCACGGCGGCAGCGCCGGGTCGGCGACGAGGAACGGTCCTGTACACGGCCGCACGTACCCGATCGCGGTCGCCGCGCCGTCCGTCCCGACGGTCCGCACGGTGTATGCGATGCCGAGCCGGCCCCCCTCGCCGAGCCGTACCCGGGCCCGTCCGAGCGCGGCCGTCCTGGCGATCACGTCGTCCACCGGCGCGACGCCCGATGCCGTCTCGCGCGGGCACGGCTCGGCGACGCAGACCCGGCCCTGGTGCACCGATGCCGGTGTCGCGACCGCGACGTCCCAGTGCGGTCGCGTGGCGGTCGCGTCGACGCTGCGGGCGAGGTAGCCGTACCAGCGCAGGTACGGGTCCGCGGCGCCGGCCGTCCGCGTTCCCGGCACGCCGTAGAACGCCACCGCGACCCGGCCCGCGGCGCCGGCCGCAACGGTCGGCAGCACGCCGGTCACGCCGTCGGACACGAGGGCCGGCGCCGACCAGCGGCCGCGTACGGAGCGGCTGAGGTAGACCGCGCGGTCGTCCGACCACGTCGCGTACGCCGTGCCCGCCGCATCGACCGCGACCGACGGCGCGCTCGACGGCACCCGCGCCGCGTCGCCGGCCGGCCGGTGCAGCGTCGACGCCGCCCACGTCCGGCCGCCGTCCGCGCTGCGCGCGACGACGACGGCCGGGCCGCCCGCGCTGGTGGTCAGGCCCAGGTACAGCACGCCGTCAGGAGCGGCGGTGAGGTCGCCGATGTCGGCGGGCCCGACGGAGAGGCTGCCGCGATCCAGGTACACCGTGCCGTCCGGGCTCGCGGCGAGGTGGATGGTGCCGTCGGACGCCGCGTACGCCAGGACGTTCTCGCCGCCCGTCGTCGCGACACCGCTCATCGCGAGGCCGGTGCCGTTGGCCCTCGCCGTCAGCGTGGCGGCCGGGTTCGAACGCCACGCGGTCGCGCCGTCGTCGACGCTCACCGCGGCCAGGACGGATGCCTCCGTCCCGCCGGTCGCGCGTTCCGCGGTCACGACCGCGAGCCGGCCGGCAGCGCCCGGCGCGGCGCCCACCGCGCACCCGGCGCCGCCGAGCCCCGCGCCCGACCGCGCGACGCCCGGCTGCCCCGCGAACTCCGCGACGTCGGTCCCGCCGGGCCCGGCGCCGGGCCGGACCCGCCACAGCGCGCAGCCGCGGCCGTTGCCCCGCGAGCCGAGCACGTACGCCTCCGCACCCGAGACATACACGTCCGGCGCGGTCGCGCCGCCGTGCAGCAGCGGCAACGGAACGCCGGACGCGGCGGGGAAGTCGTCCTCGAGCATCGTCGTCGCGGAGAAGCCCACGCCCGCGCCGGGCGGGCCCGGGGCGGCGACCGCCGTGCGCAACGGCGCGTCGTACGCGTCGCGGACCCGCCGGACGCGGCCGCTCGCGTCGGCGACGAGGAGGTCGCCCGCGGGCGTCGCGGTGACCGAGCCGACCACGCCGACGCCCTGCCAGTTGCGGTAGTACCAGAGCCCGAACCACGCCTCCATGGCCTGCCCGCCGTCGCCGCGGTACCCGGCCGGTGGCAGGGCGTTCCAGTCGCCCTCCGGCCAGAACGACGTGACGCCCGCGATCCGGCCGTCCGGCAGCACGACGCGCACGCGCTGGAAGAACGGGTCGGTCACGTAGAGCCGGCCGCCCGCGCCGATCGCGAGGGTGGAGCCGGCGCTGATACCGGCGTCGATCGCCGGCTGCCCGTCGCCGGTCGAGCAGTAGAGGCAGGACCTGGTCCCGGCGACCGTCTCGATCGTCCCGACGCCGACCGTCACGCCGAACACCCGCGCCGCCCGGTCGCCGAGGTTGACGGCCCGGATCCGGTTGCCGCCGACCTCCGTCACCGTCGTGCCGGCGACGACAGCGGTCGAGGAGCCGTTCATGTCGGAGATGAGCAACGCCCGCCGCGCCCGGTCGAACGCCAGTCCCCGCGGCGACACCCGCGCCTCGTGCGCGGGACCGCCGTCCCCGTCGCCGCCGCGGGCCGGCGACTGGCCGGTGCCGACGAGCAGGCCGGTGTGGCCGCACGGCCCGAGCCGGTAGACGTAGTCGAGGACCGGGTCGGCGACGTACAGGTTGCCCGCGTCGTCGACGGCGAGGTCGCCGATCGGCGCGGGGAACTCGATGTCGAGCGGCACGCCCCACGCCGTCCCCGTGACGCGCACCGTCCGGCTCGGGTACGTGACGACGGTCGCGATGGTGCCCGGCGCGACGGTGATGCCGTGCACCGACACCGGACGGTCGGCGAAGTTCACGTACCGCACCCGGTCCACGTCGCTGACGTAGAGGTTGTCGTACAGGTCGGTCGCCAGGAAGTGCGGCGCGGCCAGCCCGGCCGCGGCGTACGGGCCGCCGTCGCCGTACTGCGTCCCGAGCCCTGGACACGAGCCGGGGACCGCGAGCCCGGTGAGGTAGTTGCCGACGCAGCGGGTGGGCTGCCCGACGACGACCCGGACGCGCCCGTCGGGGTCGACGCGCCGGACCTGGTGGTACCGCACGTCGCCGACGTACACCCGGCCCTTCGAGTCCACGGCGGTGTCGCTCACGTCGCCGAACATCGCGCCGCCGTTCACGCTCCGCCCGGTCGCGAGCTGCCCGTCGCCGCAGGGCGTCGGCCCGCGACCCACGACCGCGCGCAGCCGGCCGTCCCCGTCGAGGCGGCGAACGCGCGCGTTGAGGTAGTCGGCGAGGACCAGCCGGTCCTGCGGGTCGACGGTGATGCCGACCGGCTGCCAGAGCGCCGCCGCCGTCGCGGGTGCGGCCTCGACCGCCTCGCCGCCCGTACCCGTGCCGGCGACCGTCCTGATCAGCGCCGTCCGCGGGTCCACCGCGCGGACGCGGTCGGCGAGCGAGTCGGCGATGTAGAGCGTTCCGGCGCGGTCGATCGCGAGGTCGCCGGTCTGGTTCGTGACGTCGAGGAGGAACGTCGCGGCGCGGGCCGGGCCGCCGTCGCCGGCCGACCCCGAGACGGGCTGGGTCCCGCCTGCGACGCCGTCGACGGCGCCGACCGGGAGCGGGACGCCGTACGCGACCGTCGCGCCCGCTCGGTCGCCGAGGCCGAGGTTGACGGCGCGGACCTGGCCGGTGGCGATGTCCTGGCCGCGCGCCCGCTTGGCCGGGTCCGCGATGAGGTCGAGGAGGTAGAGGACGTCGTTGCGGACCTGCATCGCGGGGACCAGCGCGAACCGCGCCTTGCGCGCGCTCCCACCGTTGCCCCTGCCGGGCAGGAGGGAGGTCGCGTCGCCGGGTTCGAGGTCCGACGCGAGGGTGCCGATCGCGCCCGGCGCGACCGTGACCTCGTCGGGCGTCCCCGCGTAGTACCGCAGCGTGTCGTCGGTACGGTTGACGACGCGGACCAGGTTCGCGCGCGGGTGGTCGAAGTACGCGGGGCTGGTCGACTCGGCGAAGTAGACGTTGCCCGCGTCGTCGGTGGCGATCGAGGAGACGTACCCGATGACGCTCTGCGTCGCGGGCGGGCCGTCGGCGTCGCCGTGCGTGGTCGGGGCGAGCGGCAGGTCGGGCCGGCCGGCGATCAGCTCGCGCCTGCCGTCGGCGGTGAAGCGGTAGATCGCGCCGGACAGCGGCCCGTCGCCGTAGCGCGCGTTGTACCCGCCGAACAGGTTGTGGCTGACCTGCACCAGGACGCCGCCGCGCGGGTCGGCGACCGGCCGCGAACGCATCCACGAGTGCAGGTCCTGGCGGTCCTCGCGACCCTCCTGCGGCTCGATGAGCGGCGCGACGGTCCGGACCCGGCCGGCCGCGTCGAGCGTCCGCAGGAGGCTCGACCCGCGGTCGTGGTTGCCGCCGTTGACGATCGACTGGTCGTCGTCGACCCACCACAGCCGGCCGTCGCGGTCGTACGTCAGCCGGGTCGGGCTGATCGTCGCCTCGCCCGCCGGGTACCCCTCGCAGTACCCGCCCGCGATGCTCGCGACGGTGCCCGGAGTGGCGGCGGCATCGGCGGGGAACTGCCGGGCGCCGTCGGCGCTGAGGTCGCCGGCCGGCCGGGACGGCGCGGAGGCGACGGCGGCTCCCTTCGACGACGACGACGCGGTACGGGTCGCGCGCAGTGACGTCGTGCCGCCCGGCCGGGCGCGGCCCAGGACGTCGTCCGGGATCGTCACCTCGATCGACCCGCGACCGTCCAGCGGCACCCGCACGGTCGCTCCCCGCGACGGCACGCCGGTGGCCGGGCCGCTCGCGCGGGACAGGGTCGGTGTCGCCGTCGCGAGCAGCAGGGCCGCGACGACGACGCGTCTACGAGCGGACGTAGACATCGGCGTCGTTGTCCAGGTCGTCGGACGTCAGCCGCGCGCTGGTCACGAGGACCGCGACCGCCGCGTCGCGGGAGAGGGCCACGTCAAGGGCGTTCCCGCCGCACCCGGGCAGCGCGCACCACGGCTGGTCCGACTGGGTGAGGCGCTCCGACGTACTGGTGCCGAGCCGCGCTCCGAACGGCTCGGACACCAGCACCCCGGGGTTGCCGCCGACGTAGCCGACGACCCGGCCCGACGGGTCGACCGCCGGCGACGACGCGGTCGTCCACCCGACGTCGGCCGGCCCGGGCAGCGCCCGCAGCGGCGTGCCGGCCCGGCTCACCACCTCGACCTTCGAGCCGGTGGAACGCGCGGCGAGGAAGGCCACGACGTTCGCCGCCTGGTCCAGCCGCGGGAGGCGGTAGTCGGCGTCGTCCGCCAGCGACCCGCTCACCAGCGCTGTCCGGCGGGCGACGACGTCGCGGACGTACACGTCGACCCGCCCGGCGTCGCGGTCGTCGGGGGTGAGCGACTCCGGCGAGGAGAACGCGACGTACCGGCCGTCGGCGCTGAGCGCCACCTGGCCCACCTGCTCGGCGAGCGCCGGCCGGCCGTCCGCGCCGGTCGAGACGACGGTGAGGCGGCGGGTCGACCGGTCGGCGAGGTACACCCGGCCGACAGCCTGGCTGCCGGAGCCGGGGTTGCCGGCGACGAGGTCCCAACCCATCAGTGAGAACGCGACGTATCTCCCGTTGGCGCTGATCGCGACGGACGTCACACCGCCCGCGCTGCCGCTCGGCTTCAGGCCGGGAAGGAACAGCGGGACCGTCGTCCGCGCGACCCGGTCCCTGACGAACACCGGAACGGTCGTCTGCGCCTTGGGCGCGAAGTTCGTCGCGCGGGAGGCTAGGGCGACGTACCGGCCGTCGGGCGTGATCGCGGCGGCCTGGGTGTGCGCGTCGCCGGGCTTGCCCGCCGAGCTGACGCTGACCGTCTCGTACGCGCGGCTCGCCCGGACGTGGACGTACGCCTGCGTCGCCGCGGTGTTCGGCTGGAGCGCGGGCGGCCGGGGCGTCGCGGTGAACAGCACGAACCGGCCGTCCGGCGTCACCGCGGGCTGCCCGGCGCCGGCGTACGCGGCACTGATCCGCTCGAAGCGCGGCGGCGCGGCGTTCGCCGGGCCCGCAGGGTGGGCGACGACGAGCGCGCCCAGCGCGAGCCGGACCCAGAACGTGGACCGCGACATGGAGCCTCCAGGGCGCCCGGCCCCCGCAGTCGGGACGTTAGCGCCCCGTGATAGGGGTAGAAACCGGCAAAAGTGCGTATATTGCGGCGCCATGGATCTGGACCGGCTCGCCGCCCGGCTGACCGCCGACCCGACGTCCGCGAGCGTCGCGGACGTCGGCATGCTCGCCGTGCTCGCCCGAGCCGGCGACCGCCCGGAGGACGGCCTGGCCGTGGTGGGCGCGCTGTTGCCGGGAGCGGAGGGCGCGGTGCGGGCCGCGCTGTTCCACGCACGCGCCCGGCTGCGGTCGTACGGCGGTGACATGGCCGGGCGCCTCAACGACCTCTGCGAGGCCCGCGAGGCCGCCGAGCGCTGCGGCGACGTTCGCGGCACGGCACTGGCGCTGGCCGAGCTCGCGTTCCCGATCGGGGAGACGTTGCCGCTGCGCATCCGCGCGGACTACGGGCGGCGCGCGGTCCGGCTGGCGCGGCGTTGCGGCGACCCGCTGGTGCTGGCGCTCGCGCACGCCAACCTCGCGCTGACCGAGCTGAACCTCGGCGACGAGGCGGCCGGCTTCCGGCACTGGGCGCGCGCCGGCGCCGCGCTGCCGGTGCCCGACTCGGTCGTGTCCGCGGACGTCGTCCACCGCGTCGCCGCGAACTGGGTCGAGGCCGCGGTGACGTTCGGGCGCTACGCCGAGGCGCGCGCCGTCATCGACCGGGTCCGCGGCTGGCCGGACGTCGACCGGCTGGTCCGGCCCGACGCGGCCATGCTTGCGTGGCGGACCGGGGCGTGGGACGACGCCCTCGCCGAGCTGTCCGGCAGCGCGACGACCAGGCTGCCAGGTCCGTCGACGATGGCCGGCCTCGTCCGGTCGGCCATCGAGTTCGAGCGGGGCAGCGGTGCTCTCGACCCGGGCGCTCGGTTCACCGAGGTCGGAGCCGACATCACGAGCTGCGTCGCCATCGCGGTGCAGGTCCGCATCCGCGCGCGGCGGCGGGAGCCGTGGCCGGCCCGCGACGCGGAGACGTCGCTCGGGCTCGTGCACGCGACGCGGCAGCGCGTCGGCTGGCCCGAGGTGTGGCTCGCCGTGGTCGAGGTCGACCCGGCCGCCGCGACCGAGTGGGCAGAACGGCTCGCCGACCTCTGGCCCACCGGGCGCCGCGACACGATCGTCCGCCGCCACGGCACCGCGCTGCTGCTCTCGCGCGACGACCCCGAGTCCGCGTACCGCGACCTGCTCGGCGTAGCCGCCGACTACCGGCGGCTGGACGAGCCGTGGTCGGAGGGGTGGGCGCTGCGGCACGCCGCCGACGCCGGGGCCGCCGCCCGGCTGCCCCGCGGGACGCTCGCCGAGGCCGTCGACGGCGCGGCCGAGATCTTCCGCCGGCTCGGCGCGGACCGCTCGCTCGCGGAGCTGCTCCGCGCGCACGGCGACCGGCGCGCGCTGCGTTCGGTCCCGCTGCCGTCGAGCCAGCGCCGCCGCACCTCGCCGGGTCTGACACCGCGCGAGGAGGAGATCGCGATGATGGCCGCGCGCGGGCTGACCGCAGCGCTCATCGCGAGCCGGCTCGACCTGTCGCCGGGCACCGTTCGCAAGCACCTCGAACGCATCAGGGCGAAGCTCGGCATCGAGCGCAAGCACGAGCTGGTGGAGCTGTTCCGCTCCCGGACCTGAACGCCGCTACGTCGCGTCGTTCGCGGCCGCGAACCGGACCGCGTAGCCGCGGACGATGCGGCCGTTCACCGTGCCGAAGTGCAGGCTGATCAGGTTGGCCTCGTAGAACATCAGGGTGCAGGGGAAGCTCTCGGCGCAGTTCGCGTACTGGTGCTCCCCGCCGAAGAGGTGACCCATCTCGTGGGCGGTCACCTTCGCCGCCTTCTTCGCGCCGAAGTCGGGCAGCGACGGCCCACCGACGCCACGGGCGCTCGGCGTGGGCGGCGGCCCCGCCTCGGAGACCTCGTACGCCCACGTCCGGTCGCTCACGCCGCCGACGCAGTACGCCTGGCCGGCGACCGCGGCGTCGCCGAGGTAGGTGACGTTCTTGCTGGTGAGCACCTCGACCATGTCGTACTCGGCCGGCACCTCGCGGTCGGGGAAGAGCGCCCTCGCCTGGTTGATGATGCCGATGGTGTCGGTCCCGGTGAACGGCGGGTCGGCGACCTGGTACGTCGGCACGACCCGCAGGTTCAGCTCGGCGTACGGGAGGGTGACGTCGGCGAAGACCGACGCGGCGTGCGCGGGGTCGACACCGTCGAGCAGCACGAGGACGTCGAGGTCGATCTGCCGGCCGTCGTCGGGGTCGAGGAGGACCGTGTCGTCCCCGGTCGGGCAGCTCAGGTCCGGGTCCACCGGGAGCCCGTGCGTCTTCGGCAGGTCGTCCCACGGCGGACTGCCCGCGGCGACGCCGCCGCCTGCGCCGACCGCGGCGGCGACCAGGCCGGCCGCGATGAGGACCCGTAGACCTCGGCTCGAATTCATGCGGGGTGATTCGGCGACGCGGCGCCGATACCTGCATATACGTCCTGGCGGTAGAGCCTGGTCGGCGTGGTCGCGCGCCGGGACGAGGGTGCCGGCCGGCGCGGGTGCGGTTGAGGGCCATCGCGGCTGCCCGCGCCGACCAGGTGCTCGGTATCGGCCGACGCGCACCAGCGCCACGCCTAGGATCGACGTATGGACCGCCGGATCTTCGGGATCGAGAACGAGTACGGCGTCACGTGCACGTTCCGCGGCCAGCGGCGGCTGTCGCCGGACGAGGTGGCGCGGTACCTGTTCCGCCGCGTCGTGTCCTGGGGCCGTTCGTCCAACGTCTTCCTGGAGAACGGTGCGCGCCTCTACCTCGACGTCGGCAGCCACCCCGAGTACGCGACGCCGGAGTGCGACTCGCTGATCGACCTGGTCGCCCACGACAAGGCGGGCGAACGCATCCTCGAGTCGTTGCTCGCGAGCGCCGAGCAGCGGCTGCACGAGGAGGGGATCGCGGGCCAGATCTACCTGTTCAAGAACAACACCGACTCGGCCGGCAACTCCTACGGCTGCCACGAGAACTACCTGGTCGGTAGGCACGGCGAGTTCAGCCGGCTCGCGGACGTGCTGATCCCGTTCCTCGTGACGCGGCAGATCCTCTGCGGCGCAGGCAAAGTGCTCCAGACCCCGCGGGGCGCGGTGTACTGCATCAGCCAGCGCGCCGAGCACATCTGGGAGGGCGTCTCCTCGGCGACGACGCGGTCGAGGCCGATCATCAACACCCGCGACGAGCCGCACGCCGATGCCGAACGCTTCAGAAGGCTGCACGTGATCGTCGGCGACTCGACGATGAACGAGGTCACGACGCTGTTGAAGGTCGGCACGACGGACCTGGTACTGCGAATGATCGAGGCGGGCGTCGTGATGCGCGACCTCACGCTCGAGAACCCGATCCGCGCGATCCGCGAGGTGAGCCACGACGTCACCTGCCGCAAGCGGGTCAAGCTCGCGAACAGCCGCGAGGCGAGCGCGCTGGAGATCCAGCACGAGTACCACGCGAAGGCCCGCGACTTCGTCACGCGGCGGGGGAGCGACCCCGTCGCCGAACGCGTCCTCGACCTCTGGGGCCGCGCGCTCACCGCGATCGAGACCGGCGACCTCGACCTGGTCGCGCGCGAGATCGACTGGGTGACGAAGTACCAGCTGGTCGAGCGGTACCGCGCGAAGCACAAGCTGGCGCTGTCCTCGCCGAAGGTCGCGCTGCTCGACCTCGCATACCACGACGTCAACCGCGACCGCGGGCTCTACTACCTCTTGGAGCGCAAGGGCGCGGTGCACCGCGTGACCGATGACGTGACGATCACCGAGGCGATGGACACGCCGCCGCAGACGACGCGGGCGCGGCTGCGCGGCGAGTTCATCCGCAAGGCGAAGGAGAAGCGCCGCGACTTCACCGTCGACTGGGTCCACCTCAAGCTGAACGACCAGGCGCAGCGGACCGTGCTCTGCAAGGACCCGTTCCGGGCCGTCGACGAGCGCGTCGAGAAGCTGATCGCGAGCATGTAGTGGGGAACGAGCCCGAGGGTGGGGCAGCCTCCCCCTGGTCGGCCCCTGACATCTACCACCCGGTACCGGCGTTCCAGCCGCCGGCGATCTGGCCGCCGGCCGCGCCGCCGCAGGGCTCGCCACCTCCGACCGACCCGTACGCCGCCGGGCCGCCCGCCGCACCTCCAACGGGGCCCGCGCAGGGGCCGCCGCCGTGGTCGCAGCCGGGGGCGGTGACCTACCAGTCCCGCCAGGCGCGGGTGGACCCGTGGCGGGTACGCGGCTGGCGGATCGGGTCCGGCGTGGGGCTGCAGGTGCTCGCCGTGGCGGCGGTGCTCGCCACGCTGTTCTCGATCCTGATGGGCGCGTTGTTCGTCGACGAACGCGCGTACGAGCGCGACGAGCGGGCCAACTACATCGCCGTACGCGGCGAGGTCATGGACGCGAGCGAGGGCGGGCTGGTGTTCTCCGGGGAGTCCGCGGAGACCGGCCCGGTCGAGGTGTCGCTGGACGAGTTCGCCGACGCCTACCCGGGCGACCGCGTGACGCTGCTGGTCCGTCGTGGCGAGGTGAGCGACTACCTCCTGCCCTCCGAGCGTGCGCTGCCGGCGGTGCCGCTGGGGATTCTGGTGGTCGTGGGTACGGCCGCCGTGACGACGGCGGTGTTGCTGGTGCTCATCGCCCGCCGCCGGCGTGGCGACGCGGACCCGGTGCGCGCGGTCGCGACCGTCCCGCCCGAGACCCACGCTCCCGGACCGCTCACGTCGGTCGCGCCGCTGCGCCGCGGCGTAGTCGCGGCGCTCGCGTCCGGCGCCGTCGCGCTGGCGCTGCTCGCGGCCAGCCTCGGTACGCACGCGCTGGACGTCGCGCACGAGAGGCCCGGCGTCGCGACGGTCGACGGGTACGTCCGCAACGGCAGCGACGACCTCGGCCGCCCCGCCATGATCGTGAGCTTCTACGACTCCCGGCAGAACGGCGCCAACACCCGGCCGGTCACACCCGCCGAGATCGCGCGCGGGGTGAAGGTCGGCGACACCATCCCGGTGACGTACGTGACCGACACCGCACCGGTCGGGCACGGCGCCGCCGTCGGGTACGGCGGTCTCGCGGCGGTCGCGGCGCTGCTCGCGGTGGCTCTCGGCGGCCGGGCGCTCGCGTGGCCGCTCCGCCTCCGGCGGGCGCGCCGCGGGCCGGCCCGCCCGGTCGAGGTCGTCGCCTGGCTGCGGGTCGTCCGCGGCCGGGCCTGGCTGGTGCTCTGGCCGGCCGCCGAGACCCGCGCGCGGAAGGCGGTCGCGGTTCCGCTCGACCCGGCCGGCGACCTCCCGGCGGCCATCGCGGGAACGGTGCACGTCCACGGCCGCCGTAGGGGCGGGCACGCCGTGATCCTCCGCGAGCCCGGTGGGGCGCCGTTGTGGCCCGCTGGCCCCGCGCGCGGCGCGCTCTGGGCGACGCTGACCGGCGTCAGCGTCCTGCCACCGAACGCGCCGGCGAGCTACCCGCCGTGGGGGTACGCCGCCTGGTCGCCGCCGGCCGGCGCGTAGAGCGCGGTGGGCGCCGCGCGGCCGCGCAGCGTCACCTCCGCGACCCGCCGCCAGTACGCGGCCTCCTCGCCCGCGCCCAGCACGGTCGGCTCGCTGGCGAGGACGCGTTCAGGACGGGTCTTGGCGGCCTCGGTGATCCGCGCGGCCTCGTTCACGGGGTCGCCGATGACGGTGTACTCGAACCGCTCCTCCGCGCCGACGTTGCCCGCGGTCACCAGGCCGGACGAGACCCCGACGCCCGCGACGATCCCCGTCTCCGGCGGCAGCGCGGCCAGGCGGTCGCGCAGCCTGCGGGCGGCGCGCAGCGCGGCGGCCCGGTGTCCTGGCAGGTCGGCGGGGGCGCCGAACACGCAGAGCGCGCCGTCGCCGTCGAACTTGTTCACCCACCCGCCCTCCTCACGCGCCGACGCGACGACCGCGCCGAAGAACGCGTTCAGCGCGCGAACGAGCTCGTCGGCCGGGCGCTGCTGGGCCAGCGTCGTCGAGCCGATGACGTCGGCGAACAGCACGCTCACGTCACGCGTCTCGCCACCGAGCTCGATGCCGCGTTCCAGCGCCTGCCGCGCGACCTCCGCGCCGACGTGGCGGCCGAAGATGTCCTGGAGGCGGGAGCGTTCGCGCAGCCCGGCGACCATCTCGTTGAAGCCGGCCTGGAGCAGGCCGACCTCGGACGCGTCGCGCACGGGGACCGTCACGTCCAGCCGCCCGGCCTGCACGTCGCGCTGCGCGGTGCGGACGTCGGAGACCGGCTCGGCCACCGACTTCGCGGCGATGGTCATCGCGATCGCGCCGGTGACGACGCCGACCAGGACGAGGAACCAGATCGGCCCGGCCAGGTGCCGCCGCTCGGCGTCGCTGCGGAACAGCTGCGAGAGCCCGACGGCGACCAACGGCAGCGCCGACGACAGCAGCCACGAGACGACGACGCGCGGCAGGATGCCGGGCGCGCGCGGCCGGTCGAGGGGGCCGTACGTGAGGACGAACGCCGCCAGCGGGCGGAGGGCGCGTTCGACCAGGAGGTACGTCAGCGTCGAGGTGATCAGGCCGCCGAGGACGATGCCACTGGCGACGCGGAGCACGATCACCCAGCCGAGCCCGAGCAGCGGCTGGACGACGCCGAACGTGGTCGCCGCGAGCAGCCAGGTGACGCCGGGCAGCGTGAGCAGCGTGTGGGGGAGATGGAGGACGGCGTCGACCTCGGCGGGCGACGGGTCGCGCTCCTCGTGCGCCCAGCGATCGACGTTCCTGATCTTCCGCACCATGAGCAGGCCGATCACGATGCCCATGACGGTCATGAAGACCGCGAACACCACGAGGTTGACGCGGATGATGTGGCCGCGCTGCGCCCGGGTGATCGACGGCGGGAACGGTGACACGACGGCGAGGTAGAAGAACGCCAGGCTGGCGCCGACCAGGTTGGCGACGAGGATGCGCAGGCCGACCCGGGCAAGGGTGCGTTCGACCAGCCTCAACGGCGTCCCCGACGGCGCGAGCCTCACGGCAGCAGCCCCGCGGCGTGGCGGCCGGCGGCGGCCGCGGCGAGGAAGTACGCGGTGTCGCCCGCCAGACCGCGCCCCATCGTCTCCAGCGGGAACCCGCTGCGCCCCAGCACTTCTTCGAGCCCGTCGACGGGAACGCGGACGACGTCGTGGCGGTCCGCGATGCCGGACTCGGCGAGGTCGCGGTCGACGTCAGTGGCGAGCGGGTCCGCGAGCGACGGCACCACCACGACGGCGCGGGCGAGCGCGACCCGGCCGTACGCCGTCCGGCTGTGGTGGCTGACGCCGCGGTGGCGTTCGCGCGGGTCGGCGTCGGAGATCCGCAACGACGCGACGGCCCGGCCGCCGACGGCCGCGACGGCGTTGACGGCGTCGCCCGCGGCCACGCCGGAGAACCCCCACGGTGTCCCGACGCCGAGGTTGCCCGGGCCCTGGGTGACGACGGCGACCTCCGCCGCGAGGACGACGCGCGCGGCGAGCAGCCCCTCGTGCAAGGTCACCGCCTCCAGGTCGCCGCCGAACGCCTGCCCGGTCGTCACGGTGCCGACGAGGTGCTCGCGCAGCGCGGCGACCGTACGCGACAGCCAGATCGGCAGCGCGCCGCCGTCGGTCATGACGTACGCGACCCGGGTGCCCGGCCGTCGTTCCTCGATGCCGGCGAGGACGGCGGGCAGCGCGGAGTGGAGGTCCGCGACGACGACCGGCATGCCGCCGACCGAGGTCGCGGCGGCCATCGCCGCGGAGTGCGGCGACGACTCCTCGGAGACGCCGAGAACGGTCGCCTGCGACGGCGTGTACCGCGCCTTGACCAGGTGCCCGGGCCCCTCGGCGTCGGGCGGCAGCCGGTCGGGGAACGCCACCACGAGGTGGTGGCCGCCGGTGCCGAGGCCGAGCGTGACGGCGGTGGTGTTGAGCAGCACGCGGTCGCCCGGCTCGGGCTCGCCGACGAGCGCGGGGTAGGCGAGCGCGACGGCTGCCGCGCCCTCGACCTCGACGTCGATCTCGCACGCGCCCGGCCAGCGGCGCCGTATCCCCAGGACGCGTCCCTCGCGCAGCCGGATCACAGGGCGCACGGTAGCGTGGAGGGATCGTTCCGCCGACCTTGGAGCACCGAGTTGCGCCGCGCCCTCGCCGCCCTGACCGCCGTCCTGGCCCTGTCCGCGTGCACCGGTGACGGCAAGAAGGTCGCGGCCACGCCGGCGCCGACCAGCCCGGCCCCGGTCGTCCCGACGACAAAGCCGACGGTCACCGTGCCGAAGGGCCCGCCTCCCACGACGCTGGTCAAGAGGGACCTGATCGTCGGCACCGGCGACTTCGCGATCCCGGGCCGCAACGTCCGGGTCAACTACGTCGGCGTGCTGTTCAAGAACGGCAAGGAGTTCGACTCGTCCTGGAAGAGCAACCCGCCGCACCCGCTGCCGTTCCTCCTCGGCAACGAGGACGTCATCGCGGGCTGGGACGAGGGCGTCGTCGGGATGCGGGTCGGTGGCCGGCGCGAGCTGGTCATCCCGGCCGGGCTGGCGTACGGCCCGGACGGCGACGGCACCGGCACCATCGGCCCGAACGAAGCCCTGGTCTTCGTCGTCGACCTGGTCGGCGTGTCCGGCGGGTTCGCGCCGCCGGCCGGCTCGCAGGCACCGTAACGCCGTGGCGGTGCGCAAGCTCGAGCGGCTGGTCAACCTGCTGCTCATGCTGCTCTCCGCCCGCCGCCCGGTGACGGTCGAGCAGATCCGCTCGGTCGTCCCCGGCTACGACCAGGACGACTACGACGCGTTCCGCCGGATGTTCGAACGCGACAAGGACGAGCTGCGCGACCTCGGCGTGCCGCTGCGGACCGAGCCGCTCGACGCGTGGGGCGACGAGGTCGGGTACCGCGTCCCGCGGGAGTCCTACGAGCTGCCGCCGATCGACCTGGCGCCGGACGAGGCGGCCGCGCTGGCGCTCGCGGCGCGGCTCTGGCAGTCGGCCGGGCTGGCCGACGCCAGCGCGAGCGCGCTGCTCAAGCTCCGCGCGGCCGGGATCGACCCGGTGGCGACCGCCGGCATCGAGCCGCGGGTGGCGGCGCGGGACGCGGCGTTCGAGCCGCTGCTGGCGGCGGTGCGCGCGGCGCGGGCGGTGACGTTCGGCTACCGGCCGTCGTACGCCGACGCCGCCGTGCCGCGCACCGTCGAGCCGTGGGGGCTGGTCCACCGGCACGGCCGCTGGTACGTCGTGGGTCACGACCGCGACCGCGACGGCACGCGGGTGTTCCGGCTGTCCCGCATCGCGGGCGAGGTCCGCCCGGTCGGCCCGGCGGGCGCGTTCACCGTGCCGGACGGCGTGGACCTGCAGGCCGAGGTGGCGCCGTTCGAGAGCGACCCGGCGACGGGTACGGCGATCGTCCGGCTCGCGCCGGGCGCGGCATGGGACGTCCGCCGCGCGGCGACCGCGACGACCGAGGAGCCGGACGGGTGGACCCGGGCCGAGGTGCCGATCGGCGACGTGGACAAGTTCACCGAGTGGCTCTGCGGCTTCGGCCCGGACGCTGTCGTCCTGTCGCCGCCCGAGGCGCGCGCGGGCGTCGTCGAACGCCTCCGCCTGGCGGCCCGCTGATGGCGAAGGCCGCCGACGCGCTGGCCCGCATGCTGTCGCTGGTGCCGTACCTCCTGCAGAACCCGGGCGTGCCGGTCGCCGAGGCGGCAGAGGTCTTCGGCGTCAGCGAGCGGCAGCTCCGCGACGACCTCGACCTGCTGTTCTACTGCGGCCTGCCCGGCTACACGCCGGCCGAGCTGATCGAGGTGTCCTACGAGGGCGACCGCATCACGCTGCGCAACGCCGACACCATCGCGCGGCCGTTGACGCTGTCGCCTGAGGAGGCGCTGGCGCTGGTCGTCGCGGCGCGCGCCCTGGCCGCCGAGCCGGGCCTGGTCGAACGCGACGCGCTGGACCGCGCGCTCGCCAAGCTCGAGTCGGCCTGCGCCGCCGCGATGGAGGCGACGGCCGGGCGGGTCGAGGTCTCGCTCGACGCGGCGGGGGAGACGTTGCGCGCCGTCGAAGGCGCCGTCGAACGCCGCCGCCGCATGCACCTGCGCTACCACAACCCCGGCCGCGACGAGGTCTCGGAACGCGACGTCGACCCGATGCGGGTCGTCAACGTCGACGGCCGGTGGTACCTCGAAGCCTGGTGCCGCCTGGTGGAGGACGTGCGGCTGTTCCGGCTGGACCGGGTGCTCGACGCGACCGAGCTGGACCTGCCCGCCGAGGTACCCGTGCAGGCGGCCCCGCGCGACGTCTCCGGCGGCCTGTACCTGCCCGCCCCGACCGACCCCGAGGTCGTCCTGGAGCTGACCAGGGAGGCCCGCTGGGTCGCCGACTACTACCCGTACGAGACGTACGAGGAGCTGCCCGGCGGCGGCGCCCGCGTCGCGCTGCGCGTCCACGACGACGGGTGGCTGCGCCGCCTGCTGCTGCGCCTCGGACCGGCCGCGTCGGTCGTGTCGCCGCCGTCGCTGGCGGACGGCGTTCGGCGTACCGCGGCTGCCGCGCTCGCGGCGTACGGCGACTAGTCACAACGGATGGTTCGGGATGGTCCCGCGCGGCTGTCAAGCAATTTCGCGGTGATGCCGAAGCACAGAGAGTTCCGCCGGGGAAGGCGGGAGGCACACCGAGAGGACACCGACGTGACGACCATCAAGGCTTCCTGCCCCACCTGTGGCGAGGTCGAGCTCACGTCCGAGGACGTCACGCTCATGGTGTGCAGCCACGCCTCACAGTCGTACTACACGTTCGACTGCCCGAAGTGTGCCGACGAGGTCCGCAAGCCGGCCGACGACCACGTCGTGTCGCTGCTGATGTCCGGTGGCGTTCGCGCCGAGGTCTGGGAGCTGCCCGCCGAGGCGCTGGAGACCCACGCAGGCCCCGCGCTCACCTACGACGACCTGCTCGACTTCGCGCTCCAGCTGAACTCCGCCGACGACCTCGCCGCCGTCGCGGCCCAGGTGACCGCCCCGCACTAGCCGGTCGGTACCATCCACCCGTGGCCGTCGTCGTCGTGTTCGCGGTGCTGGCGTTCGCCGTGGGCCTGGTCGTGCTCGCGCTCCTCGCGGTCCGGGTGTTCCGGCAGGTCAAGGCGCTCACCCGCACGGTCGCGGCGGCGGGCAGACGCGTGGGTGACGCCACCGCCGCGCTCGACGCGGTCGCGCCGCGCGAGCGCTGACCCATCCGTACGGCGTCCCGCCGCGAACACCCCGGTACGTGACGCGTACACTCGGAAGCCTCCGCACCTGTGAGAAGGACGGCGCATGAACATACCCAACGGCTGGGAGCTCATCCTGGTGCTGCTCGTGCTCGTGCTGCTGTTCGGGTCGAAGAAGCTCCCGGACATGGCGCGCTCGCTCGGGCGGTCCGCGCGGATCCTCAAGGCCGAGACCAAGGGCCTGCGCGAGGACGACACGAAGCCCGGGATCCTCGCCGAGTCCGACGCCGCCCGCGAGGCGCGCGAGTTCGCGGAGTGGAAGGCGTCCCGCGGGTCGGACAGCTCCGAGACCCGCTGACCCCGCGCGCAGCGGCGTCCGGCTGACCCGTCGTGTCCGACACCGCGAGCCTGCCCAGGAACACTCGGCGGCGCCGGTCCGCCGACCCCGAGCAGTCGCGGATGCCGCTGGTCGAGCACCTGCGCGAGCTGCGCGCCCGGATGGTCAAGAGCGCGCTCGCGCTGTTCGTCGGGATCGTCGTCGCGTACCTGTTCTTCCCGGACATCTTCCGGTTCCTCCAGCGGCCGTACTGCGCGCTGCCCGCCGAACGCCGCTTCGGCGGCGGTGACTGCCGGCTGCTGGTGACCGGTGTGCTGGACCAGTTCCTGATCCGGATGAAGGTCTCGCTGATCGCCGGCTCGATCCTCTCGGCGCCGGTCTGGCTCTGGCAGCTCTGGGCGTTCGTGACGCCGGGGCTGCACCCGCGCGAGCGGAAGTGGGCGCTGCCGTTCGTCGGCTCGTCGCTGGCGCTGTTCGTAGCGGGCGCGGCGTTCTCCTACGTCACCCTCGACAAGGGGCTGTCGTTCCTGCTCGGCATCGGCGGCGGCGGCGTGACGACGGCGCTGACCCTCGACAAGTACCTGTCGTTCGTGTCGCTGATGCTGCTGGCGTTCGGCGTGTCGTTCGAGTTCCCGATCCTGATGATCTTCCTGAACATCGTCGGCATCACACCCACCGAGAAGCTGCGGCGCTGGCGGCGCGCGATGTTCTTCGGCCTGTCGGTGTTCGCGGCGGTGATCACACCGAGCCAGGACCCGTTCACGTTCCTCGCGATGTGGATCCCGCTCTGCATCTTCTACGAGCTGGTCATCCTCTTCGGGCGGGTCAGGGACCGGGCACGGCGCAACCGGCCCGGCCGCGAGAGCACCGAGCAGTGGGCCGACGACGAGACCTCGCCGATCGAACCCGCGCCGTAACGGTGGACATCGCGCTGGTCGTCAACCCGACGTCGGGGAGGGGCCGCGGGGGAGCGGTCCGCTCCCTCGTCGAGGAACGACTCCGCGCGGGCGGCGCGTCGGTCCGCACGATCGTCGGCACCGGCGCGGACGACGCGCGGGACCTGTGCCATCGCGCGGTCGCCGAGGGCATCGACGCGCTCGTCGCGGTCGGCGGCGACGGCATGGTGCACCTCGCGCTGCAGGCTGTGGCGGGGACGGAGACGCCGCTCGGCATCGTGCCCGCGGGCACCGGCAACGACCTCGCGACCTGCCTCGGCATCCCCGGCGACCCCGTCGCCGCGGCGGCGTTGGTCCTCGGCGGCGGCCGCCGCCGGATCGACGCGGTGCGGGTCGGCGAACGGTGGTTCGGCTGCGTCCTCGGCGCGGGGTTCGACTCCGTCGTCAACGAGCGCGCCAACCGGATGCGCTGGCCGCGCGGCGGCTCGCGGTACGACCTGGCGATCGCGCTGGAGCTGCCGCGGTTCAGGCCCCTGCCGTTCCGGCTCACCCTCGACGGCGAGGTCTGGGAGACCGACGCGATGCTTGTCGCCGTAGGCAATGCCCAGTCGTACGGCGCGGGCCTGCGCATCACCCCCGACGCGCTGCTCGACGACGGCCTGCTCGACGTCTGCGTCCTGGCGCCGGTGTCGAAGGTGGAGTTCGTGCGGACGCTGCCGAAGGCCCGCACCGGGCGGCATGTCGAGCACCCGGCCGTGACGGTGCGGCGCGCGAAGAACGTGACGCTGGAGAGCCCCGGCGTGGTGGCGTACGCGGACGGCGAGCGGATCGGGCCGCTGCCGGTCACCTGCGAGTGCGTCCCCGGCGCGGTGCAGGTGTTCGCGGCCGTTACGTCGTAGATTGGCGCGGTTCGTACCCCGCCAACCCTAGGAGCACCCGCATGCGCCGTACCCTCGCCACCACCCTCCTCGCCGCCGTCGCGGCCGTGACGCTGACCGGCTTCGCCGCGCCGGCCTCCGCGGTCTGCGGTGGCGGCCAGCCCGGCGAGCCGTGCTACTGCCCCAACACCGTCAAGGTCGGCAAGACCGAGATCACGCTCTTCAACTGCTAGCCACCCCTCACCCTCAGGAGCCCCGCATGCGCCGTACCCTCGCCGCCACCGTCGTCGCCGCCGTCGCGGCCCTCGTCGTCACCGGCCTCGCCGCCCCCGCCTCCGCCGTCTGCGGCGGTGGCCAGCCCGGCGAGCCGTGCTACTGCCCCAACCTGAAGGTCGTCAAGGTCTACTGCTAGCCGGCGTGGGGGTCGCCCGGCCGGGAGCCGGGCGGCCCGCCACGTAGGCTGGGCGGATGACCGAGCTGGACGCGTTCGCGGCTCGGTACCCGTTCCCGCTCGACCCGTTCCAGCTCACGGCCTGCACGTCGCTGGAGGCGGGCGACGGCGTCCTCGTCGCCGCGCCGACCGGCGCGGGCAAGACCGTCGTTGGCGAGTTCGCCGTGCACCTCGCGCTCGCGCGCGGCCAGAAGTGCTTCTACACGACGCCGATCAAGGCGCTTTCGAACCAGAAGTACGGCGACCTGCTCGCCCGCCACGGCCCCGCGAACGTCGGCCTCCTCACCGGCGACAACGCCGTCAACGGCGACGCCCCCGTGGTCGTCATGACCACCGAGGTACTCCGCAACATGCTCTACGCGCGCTCCGGCGCGTTGCGCGGCCTCGGGTACGTCGTCATGGACGAGGTGCACTACCTCTCCGACCGCTACCGCGGCGCGGTGTGGGAGGAGGTGATCATCCACCTCCCGCAGTCGGTGCGGCTGGTCTCGCTGTCGGCGACCGTGAGCAACGCCGAGGAGTTCGCGGAGTGGCTGGTCACGGTCCGCGGCCACACCAAGGTGGTCGTCGAGGAGCACCGGCCCGTCCCGCTGTGGCAGCACATCCTGGCCGGGTCGCGGCTGTTCGACCTGTTCGTCGAGAGCGACGCGGGCCGGCCCGAGGTCAACCCGGCCGTCGTCCGGCTCGCCCGCGAGGAACGCGTCGTCGCCGACTGGGGCGCGACCCGGCGGCCGCACCGCGGCGGGCACCGGCCGCGTTCGGGGACGCCGCTACCCTCGCGGGTCGACGTCGTGGAGAAGCTGGACCGCGAGGGGCTGCTGCCCGCGATCACGTTCATCTTCAGCCGCGCGGGTTGCGAGGCCGCGGTGCAGCAGTGCCTGCGCGCGGGGCTGCGGCTGAACTCCCAGGAGGAGCGGGAACGCGTCCGCGAGTACGTCGAGCTGCGCTGCGCCGACCTGCCCGAGGAGGACCTTGCCGTCCTCGCGTACTGGGAGTGGCTCGACGGCCTGGAACGCGGCGTCGCGGCCCACCACGCCGGGATGATCCCGACGTTCAAGGAGTGCGTGGAGGAGCTGTTCGTCCGCGGCCTGGTGAAGGCGGTGTTCGCGACGGAGACGCTGGCGCTCGGCATCAACATGCCCGCGCGCTCCGTCGTCCTCGAACGCCTGGTGAAGTGGAACGGCGAGACGCACGCCGACATCACGCCGGGCGAGTACACGCAGCTGACGGGACGTGCGGGGAGAAGGGGCATCGACGTCGAGGGGCACGCGGTCGTCCTCTGGCAGCCGGGGCTCGACCCGCTCGCGGTGGCGGGGCTCGCGTCGACGCGGACGTACCCGCTGCGGTCGTCGTTCCGGCCGTCGTACAACATGGCCGTCAACCTCGTCGGCTCGGTGGGGCGGGAGAAGGCGCGGGCGCTGCTGGAGCAGTCGTTCGCGCAGTTCCAGGCGGACAAGGCTGTCGTGGGTCTGGCCCGCCAGGTCGCGCGCAACGACGAGGCGTTGACCGGCTACGAGTCGTCGATGGACTGCCACCTCGGCGACTTCGGCGAGTACGCCGACCTGCGGGGCGAGCTGAAGAAGCGCGAGGCGGCGCTGGCCCGCGACTCGGCCGCGCAGCGGCGGCTGGCGGCGGTGCGTTCGCTGGAGCAGCTCCGCCCCGGCGACGTCGTCCGCGTGCCGGCCGGGCGGCGGGCCGGGCTGGCCGTCGTCCTGGATCCCGGCCTGTCGACCGAGGACGACCCGCGGCCCTACGTCCTGCTGGAGGACAAGCAGGTCCGAAGGCTGTCGACGGTGGAGTTCCCGACCGAAGTCGAGGCGATCGGGCACGTCAAGGTGCCGCGCAACTTCAACCCGCGCTCGCCGCAGGCCCGCCGCGACCTCGCGTCGTCGCTGCGCGCGCTCGGCCTGCCGTCGAACGGCGAGCGGCCGCGCCGCGGGCGTTCCGCGGCGGCCGACGACGAGACGCTGGCGCGGCTCCGGAAGGAGCTGCGCAACCACCCGTGCCACGGCTGCGCGGAACGCGAGGACCACGCGCGCTGGGCCGAGCGGTGCGACAAGCTGCGCCGCGACACCGACGTGCTGCGGGAGAAGGTGCGCGGCCGGACCGGATCGATCGCGCGGACGTTCGACCGCGTCGTGGCGCTGCTCGAATCGCTCGGCTACGTCTCCGGCGACGCCGTCACCGCGACCGGCCGGATGCTCCAGCAGGTCTACAACGAGTCCGACCTGCTCGTCGTCGAGTGCCTGCGTTCCGGGCTCTGGGACGGCCTCACGCCGCCCGAGCTGGCCGCGTGCGTCTCGGTCCTGGTCTACGAGTCCCGCGGGCCGGGCGAGACCGCACCGAAGATCCCCGGCGGCGCCGTCCGCGACACGCTGGCCGAGATGGTCCGCGTCTGGGCGCGGCTCAAGGAGGCCGAGGAGGACCAGCACCTCGACTTCCTGCGCGAGCCGGACCCCGGCTTCGCGTGGGCTGCGCACCGCTGGGCGGCGGGTGCGCGGCTGGAGGCGGTGCTGACCGAGAGCGACCTCACCGCGGGCGACTTCGTGCGCTGGGCGAAGATGCTGCTCGACCTGCTCTCGCAGGTCGCGGACGTCGCCGCGGAGAACAGTCCCGTACGATCTACCGCACGGACCGCGCTCGGCGCGCTCCGGCGGGGGGTCGTCGCGTACTCCTCGGTCGTCTGACTCTCGGGGGATTCCATGCTCCGCAAGGCCCTGCTCACGTCGTTCGTCACCGCCGCGCTGCTCGGCGCTCCCGCCGCCGCGTACGCCAACGCGTCCGACTGCCCGGCCGGCGTCGCCGACACGACCGGCACCAACCCGACGCTCGCCGGCATCGCCGGGCTGCTCGACGCGGCGGCAGCGACGTACGACATCCCGCCCGCGGTCCTCAAGGCGATCGCATACCGCGAGTCGGCCTGGCGGCAGTACGGCTCCGACGGCAAGGTCGTCATCTCCTCCGGTGACGACGTCTGCGGCGTCGGCATCATGCAGGTGACCTCGACCGAGGACCCTGACCCGGCCCGGCTCGCTTCCGACATCGAGTACAACATCAACGCAGGCGCCCGCATCCTCGCCGGGAAATGGACCACCGCGCAGGCCACGCCGCCGGACGGATACCCGCCGGACGACAGGCACATCACCGAGAACTGGTACTACCCCGTCTGCCTCTACAACGGCTGTGGCGACGTGGACTACCCCGAACGCGTTGCCGAGACCGCGGCCGACCCGTTCCGCCGGGTGCCCACGAGCCTCAAGCCGTACCTGCCGATGGGCGGGTTCACCAAGCCGACCGACGTCGACCCGTCGTACGCGCTGCCCAACGCGTTCCAGGCGACGCCGGACGGACACTTCGTCTTCTACAACGCGTCGAACGGCGACATCAGCCAGGTCGTCGAGGCGATCACCCACGACTTCCGGGTCGCGATGCCGGAGGTTGCGTACGGCGCCGGGACGTACGGCCCGGACGGCCCGGCGGTGTCGTGCGACACCTGCGGGGGCTGGCGGCTCGCGGAGGGCGCGGGCGTCAGCGGCCGGGCGCACTGGACCAAGTCGATCCTCGGGACGACGCAGGGCACCCGGGTCACCTGGCTGCCGCCGCTGCCGCGCACCGGCCCGTACCGCGTCAGCGCGTACGTCCCGCCCATCGGCAGCGACACGCTCGGGCACGCGACGTACCACGTGGTCTCGACGCAGGTGAACGTCGACCAGAACGCGTACAAGGGCGGCTGGGCGCCGCTCGGCGACCGGACGCTGTCGCCCAACGCCGCCGTGTACCTCACCGACCTGTCGGACCTCGCGGATCAGAAGATCGTCGCCGACGCGGTCCGCTTCTCGATGCTGACGGCGGTGAGCATGACGGCGCCCGCCGGGGCGGTGACGTACGGCGGCTCGGGCAAGGCGTTGAGCATCCGGCTCACCCACGCGGGCGCCGGGCTCACCGGGCGGACGGTGCGCCTCGAACGCCGGGCGCCGGGCGCGGCCGCGTGGACGTTCGCCGCCCAGGGCGTGACAGGCGCGGACGGCCGGCTGACGCTGACCCCGCACCCGTCGGCGAACACCGAGTACCGCGCGGTGTACGTCACGACGAGCGACGCGGTGGGCTCGGCGAGCGGCGCCGTGCGGGTCGACGTGCGGCCGGCGGTCGCCGCGTCGCTGGCGCGCACGACGGTGCCGCACGGCTCCTCGGCGACCGTCTCGACGTCGGTCGCGCCGGCGCACGCGGGCCAGCAGGTCGCCCTGCAGCGGCTGTACGGCTCGCAGTGGCGCGGCGTCCTGAGCCGCACGCTCAACGCAGCCGGCAAGGCGTCGTACACGTTCTCGCTGCCGGCGGGGACGTACAAGTTCCGCGTCTACAAGGCGCCCGACGCGGACCACGTCGCGGCGTACTCCGTGGTGCTGACGCTGCGGGTGACCTGACCCGCTAGCGTTCGGTGGCGTGACCGTCGCCGACCAGCTCGGCGCGCTGCTGGGGCCCGGCCGGGTCCACGCGGACGCCGCCGAACGCCGCGCCCACGCGCGCGACTGCTGGCCCCGCCTCGCGCTCGCCGAACGCTGTGGCGTCCCGTCGCCCGAGCCCGACGTCGTCGTCCGGCCGACCTCGACCGCCGAGGTGTCGGCGGTGCTGCGGTGGGCGTCGGCGAACGGCGTCCCCGTCACGCCGTACGGCGCGGGCTCCGGCGTCGTCGGCGGCGCGGTGGCGGTCCGCGGCGGCGTCCTGCTCGACCTCTCGGGCCTGGCCGGGCTGGTGTCGTTGGACGACGTGTCCGGCGTCGCGGCGTTCCGCGCGGGGACGCTCGGCGCCGACGTCGAGGCCGCGGTGAACGCGCGCGGCTGGACCGTCGGTCACTTCCCCTCCTCGATCATGTGCTCGACCGTCGGCGGCTGGGTGGCCGCACGCGGCGCGGGGCAGCTCTCGACGCGGTACGGCAAGGCCGAGGACCTCGTCGTCGCGCTGGAGGCGGTGCTGCCGTCCGGCGAGGTGTGGCGGACGCTGCCCGCGCCGCGCACCGCCGCCGGGCCCGACCTGTGGCGGCTGCTCGCGGGCGCGGAGGGGACGTTGGGCGTCGTGACGGAGGTGACGTTCCGGCTGTCGCCGCTGCCCGAGACGCGGGTGTTCGGCGGCTGGCTGTTCACGTCGCTGGGGGAGGGGCTCGACGCGCTCCGGACGGTCATGCGGACCGGTGCGCGGCCCGCGGTGCTGCGGCTCTACGACGAGCTCGACACGACGCTGGTGCTGGGGCGCGAGGGCGGTGCGCTGCTCGTCACCGTCTGCGAGGGCGACCCGCGCGTCGTCGCCGCCGAGACCGCGGTCGTGGCCGCCGCGTGCGCCCGCGCGGTGGACCTCGGCCCGGAGCCGGGCGAGCACTGGTGGGCGCACCGCTACGACGTGTCGTTCACCCTGCCGCGCGTCCTCTCCGGCGAGCTGCTCGGCCAGAACGGCGTCGCCGACACCATCGAGGTCGCGGCGCTGTGGTCGCTGCTGCCCGGCGTGTACGACGCGATGAAGGCCGCGATGGCGGCGTTCGCGTCCGTCGTGTTCGCGCACGTCTCGCACTGCTACCCGGAGGGCGCGTCGATCTACTGGTCGTTCGCGACGGACGCCGCGTCGCCGGCCGAGGCGCTGGAACGCTACGACGCCGTGTGGTCGGCGGCGATGGACGCGTGCCGCGCGGCGGGCGGGACGATCGGCCACCACCACGGCGTCGGCCAGGCGCGCGCGCCGTGGCTCGCCGCGGAGCTGGGCGCCGGGTACGGCGTGCTGCGCGCGGTCAAGGCCGCGCTCGACCCGGCCGGCATCTGCAACCCGGGGAAGCTCGGGCTGTGAGCCTCCCCACCATCACCCAGCGGGCAACTCCGGTGCCGCGCCATGACGAACCGCTCACGCAGGCGAGCCTCTGCTCGTTGTGTCCCAAGCTCTGCCGACCTACGTGTCCCGTCGCGGCAGCGACCGGGCGCGAGGCCGTGGCGCCGTGGCGGATCTCGGACGCGGTCGTCCGCGGAACGTCGTCGGGGTGGTCGCTACCGCTGGCCGAACAGGTCGCGTCCTGCACCGGCTGCGGCGCCTGCGGCGAGCCCTGCCTACCCGGCACCAACCTGGCCGAGGAGAGCCGCGCCGCCCGCGCCGCCGCCGCCGCGGCGGGTGCCGTGCTGCCCGCCGGCTTGGCCATCCGCGACCGCGTCGCGACCACCGGTTCGCCGAGGCGCGGAACGCGACCAGGTCGCGACGACGCCGGGGCGACGACGGTGCTGTTCGCGGGCTGCCCAGCCGACCCGTCGGCGGCGCTGGCGCTGTTCGAGGCGGCGGGGGAGCCGGTGCGGTGCGCGGCGGACGAGGCGTGCTGCGGTGCGGTGGCGTTCGACCTCGGTCTCGTTCCCGAGGCGGCGGCGCTCGCCGCGCGCGCGGCGGCCCAGCTAGGTGACGCCGAACGCGTCATCGTCGCGACGCCGTCCTGCGCGCGGATGATGCGCGAGGAATGGCCGTTGCTCGGCGTGGTCGGCCCTCCTGTCGTCACCGCCGTCGAGTGGCTCGCGTCCGCTCTCCCGCGCCTCTCCTTCGTGCCCGACCCGGCTCCGGTCGCCTGGCACGCGCCGTGCACCCTGGCGCGCGGGCTCGGCGTCGTCGACGAGCCGTTGCGCGTGCTGGCGGCACTGGGCCGCGAGGTCCGCGAGCCGCTTGCGACCGGCCGCACGACCCGCTGCTCCGGTGCGGGGGCGGCGTACCCGATGGTCGACGCGAACGGCGCCGAGGCCGTCGCCGCGGTCCGCCGCGCCGAGCTTGCGACGCTCGCCGCGCCGGTCGTCACGGCCTGCGCGTCGGCCGCGAAGGCGCTCGGCGCCACTGACCTGCTCGCGCTCGCCGCGTCCCGGCTGGCCCGCTGATGGCGCACCCGCTCGGCGA
>JAVEEC010000108.1 GCA_030840645.1 Frankiaceae bacterium | reverse complement strand
CCTGGCGCTCGGCGGTCGGCGCCGGGTCGTCCGCCGGGGCGCCGCCGGGCGTCGCGGTCCTCGCGGGCCTGTCCACGCTGCTGCTCGGCAAGCCCTGGCTCGCCGTCGACGTGCTGCTGCTCGGCTGCGTCCCGCTCGCCGGCGCCAGCGCGTACGCCGTGCTGCGCCGGCTGACCGACTCGCCATTGCTGCGCGTCTGGGCGGCGGCGGCGTACGCCCTGGTGCCGGTCGGTCTCGGCGCCGTCGCCACCGGCCACCTCGACGCGGCGGTCGCGCTGGTCGCCGCGCCGCCGCTGCTGCTGGCCGGGTACCGGCTGCTCGCCGAGGACCCGCGCTACGCCGGGTGGCGGGCGCCGTTCGGCACCGGCAGCGGGCTCGCGGCGGCGATGGCGTTCGCGCCGCAGCTCGGGCTGCTGCTCGCGGTGCCGCTGGCGTTCGGCGCGCTCGCCGTGCTGCTCGCGGCGACGCCGGCGAGCCGGGCCGGCGCGGTACGCCGGATCGCGGCGGTGGTCGTCGCGCTCGGTACGGCGTTCGCGCTGCTGCTGCCCTGGTCGGTCCGCCTGATCACCGAGCCGGCCGTGCTGGTCGGCGGCGCGCACGCGGTCCGCGGCGCGCCCGCACCGTCCACGTACGACCTGCTGCTGCTCCGCCCCGACCCGCGCGCGGGCGCGCTGCTGTTCGTCAGCGCGGGCCTGCTGCTCGCCGCGCTCGCCGGGCTGCTCCGCGAGCGGCGGACCAGCGCGGCCCTGGCCTGCTGGGGCGTCGCGTTCGCCGGCTACGCCGTCGCCTGGGCCACCGCGCGCGGCGCCGGGCCGCTGCGCCCCGGCTTCCCCGGCGTGCCGCTCGCCGTCACCGCCGCGGCCCTCACCGGCAGCGCGGTCGTCGCCGCCGAGGGCGCGCGGACCAAGCTCGCCGGCGTGTCGTTCGGCTGGCGGCAGCCGGCCGCCGCGGCCAACGCGCTGCTCGCCGCGCTCGGCCCACTCGTCGCCGCCGGGACCTGGGTCGCCCGCGGCGCGGCCGGTCCGCTCGACCGCAGGGCGCCCGCCGCGCTGCCCGCCGCCGCCGTCGCCCAGCTCGACCGCGCGCCCGGCTCGCGGGTGCTCTGGCTGCGGCCCGAGGACCCGGCGCACGTCTCGTACGTCCTCACCGCGCCCGAGGGCCCGGACATCGGCGACGCCGACCTGCCCCGACCGGGCGTCGCCCTGCGGACGCTCGACCGGCTCGTCGCCGACCTCGCCGTGCCGCGCGGCAGCAACGCCGCCGAGGGCCTCGCCACCTACGCCGTCCGCTACGTCGCCGTTCCCGACCCGGTCCCGCTCTGGCTCGCCGACGCGCTGGACGCGCAGGCCGGGCTCGCGCGGGTCAACTTCCAGGGCGCCGTACGCGTCTGGCGCACGCTGACCCCGGCGAGCCGGCTCACCGTCGTACCGCCCGACCTCGCGGGCGCGGCGCGGAGGGGGACGTTCGCCACCCGCGACCAGCTCCGGCTCACCCCGCCCGAGCCGCTGCCGAGCGGCCGGGAGGCCGCGCGCGCCACCGTCCCCCCCGGCACGCCGGGCCGGCTGCTCGTGCTGGCCGAACGCGCCGACCGCGGCTGGGTCGCCACCCTCGACGGCAAGCCGTTGCACCGGGTCACGGTGTGGGGCTGGGCGCAGGGGTTCGAGCTGCCGGCGTTCGGCGGCGAGCTGCGGCTGCGCCACGACGGCACCCGCCGTACCGCCGCGCTCGCGCTCGAAGGGCTCCTGCTGCTCGTCGCCGCGGTGCTCGCCGCGCCGTCGGTACGCCGTGCCGACGACGCCGTCGAGCCGGAGCCCGTCGAGGCCCCCGAGGAGGCGCCGGCACCGGTCGCCGCCGGCAACGTACGGGCGGTGCCGTGAGCCGCCCGCCGTTCGCGCTGCTCGGCGTCGTGCTGCTGCTCGGCGGTGGCGTCGCCGCGGGCCGCGCCACCGAGCCGGGCCGCGCCGCCGCCCGGCCGCACCCGCAGGAGACCCGCCCGGTCGAGGGCGCCATCGGCGTCTGCCCGGAGCTGCTCAAGAGCGGCAGCGACGTCGTCACCCGGCTCACCGCCGGCGTCTCCGTCCCCGGCGACGTCCGGGTGCGCGCCGCGACGCTGACGCCGACGACCGGCCTCGGCCCGGTCGTGCTGCACAGCGGCGGCCACGTCGGCGCGCTGCGGCTCAAGAGCGACAGCGCGGTCGCCGCCGTCGTGACCGCGAGCGGCCCGCAGTCCGGCGGCCTCGAGGTCGAGCAGGTCTCGCGCGGCGACGACGGCATCCACCGCGGCTGGGCCGGCGTACGGTGCGAGGCCCCCACCGCCGACTCGTGGTTCCTCGGCGCGGCGACGACCGTCGGCTTCGACGCGCAGCTCGTCCTCGTCAACCCGTACGACGACCCGGCGCTGGTCCGCGTGGAGGTGTACGGCGGCAAGGGGTTCGTCGACATCCCGGACCTCGACGGCATCGTGCTGCCGCCGCGCGGCCGGGTCGTCCGCGAGCTGGCCGGCCTGGCGCCGGACGAGAAGCAGCTCGCCGTGCACGTCGTCGCCCGCGAGGGCCGGGTCGCGCCCGCCGTACGGGTCACCCGCCGGCACGGCACCACCCCGCTCGGCGTCGACTGGCTGCCGCGGCTCGGCCAGCCCGGGACGCAGGTCGACGTGCCCGGCGTACCGGGCGGCAACGGCCAGCGGCACCTGTTCCTGTTCGCGCCCGGCGAGGACGACGCGCACCTGCGTATCCAGCTCACGCTGCCCGACGAGCAGTTCGTGCCCGACGGCTACGACGAGATCGACGTCCCCGCCGGCCGCCCGGTCGACCTCAACATCACCAAGGTGCTCCAGGTCGTCAACCAGGCGAACGGCGTCCGCACCCAGCGCGCCGTGTCGCTGCGGATCTTCGCCGAGGGCGCGCCGGTCTTCGCGGTGGCCGGCCTGGAGAACCGGTCCAAGTACGGCCCGATCCAGGAGATCTCGTTCGTCGGCCCGGCCGCCCCGCTGTCCGGCCCGACGCTGGTCACCGAGGCCCGCAACCTCAAGAACATGCACTGCGCGCTGCTGCTCTCCGCTCCCGACGGCCCGG
>JAVEEC010000096.1 GCA_030840645.1 Frankiaceae bacterium | reverse complement strand
GCACCTCGTCCCGGTCGACCTTGACGATCACGCCCTCGACGATGTCGCCGTCGTTGAAGTACTTGATGGTCTCGTCGATGGCGTCGATGAACGCCTGCTCGTCCCCGATGTCGTTGACCGCGACCTGGGGGGTCGTGGTGGCGGGCGGGGTGTCGAGAGTGCTGGTCACTAGGTCGGCTCCGGCTACGGGTCAGATGCGTAGCGTCGTGAGCCTGTTCGTCGGCGGGCGGACTGGGACCTAGTAGGGACCGGAGTCGGTGACACGGACGAGTGCAGAGCCTGCCCATACGAGAACCTGCGCAGGCCCACAGCGCGGCCACAGGCTACCGGCGAGCACGCATACGGGTCAACGCGCCAGGATTGCGGGCATGAAGGACCCCGACGCCGTGCTGCGCCGCCCGGCCGGGCCGGACGAGACCCGCCGGGCCAACGCGGCGTTCTGGGACGCGTACGCCCCCGGCTACCAGCGCGACCACGCGAGCGAGCTGGGGACGGCGTCGTTCGTGTGGAGCCCGGAGGGGGCGCGCGAGGACGACCTGGGCCTGCTGGGCGCCGTGGAGGGGCGGCGGGTGCTCGATGTCGGCTGCGGCGCGGGCCAGACCACGCGCTGGCTGGCCGCGCGGGGGGCGCGGGTGGCGGCGTTCGACCTCTCGATGGCGCAGCTCCGGCTGGCCGGGGCCGGTCCCTACGTACGGGCCGACGCGGAGTCGCTGCCGTTCGCGGATGCGGCGTTCGACCTGGCGTGCTCGGCGTACGGCGCCCTGCCGTTCGTCGCCGACTCGGCTCGGGTGATGCGCGAGGTCGCGCGGGTGCTGCGGCCGGGCGGGCGCTGGGTGTTCTCGGTGACGCACCCGGTCCGCTGGTGCTTCCCGGACACCGAGACCGGGCTGACGGTGACGACGAGCTACTTCGACCGGACACCGTACGTCGAGCAGGGCGAGGACGGCGTGGCGACCTACGTCGAGCACCACCGGACGTTCGGCGACCGGGTCCGCGAGGCGGTCGCGGCCGGGCTCGCCGTCGTCGACGTGGTCGAGCCGGAGTGGCCGGACGGGCACGAGACGACGTACGAGCAGTGGGGGCCGTTGCGCGGGCGCCTCATCCCGGGCACCGCGATCTGGGTCACCGAGACCGCGCGGTCCTGACGGCGCGGCGGCGCGCGACCACCGTCGCCGCGCCGGCGAACAGCGCGGCCCCGAGCAGCACGCCCGCGGGGTTCGGCTCGCGGCGGGAGAACGCGTACTCCTCCGCGACCTGCGTCTCCTCGTCCTCGCGCGGCGCGACGCCCGGCTGGGCCTGGGCGGCGTTCTGGTTCGCGGAGGAGTTCTGGAGCTGCTGGCTGCCCTGCGCGGCGTTCACGGGGCCGGGACCGGGCGGGTACGCGGGGAGCACCGGCACGATCGGCACGTACGGAACGACGCCGCGGACGAGGGGCCGGTCAGGGCGCGCCGGCTCGGCCGGCGGCGTGGGGACCGGGCCGCGCGCCGGGCGGCGGGGCCCGGGACGTGGGAACGGCGGCGGCGGCCCGGAGCATCCCGGCAGGTCGGGGTCGGGCGGCAGCGCCGGCATGAGCGCGGGCGCCGCGGCGGGCGGGCTCGCGACGGGCTTCGCGGCGCCGCCGCAGCCGCGCGCGGACGCGGCGAGGCAGGCCCGCTGGACCGCGACGGCGCCCTTGCCCGCGGCGTACGCGAGCTGCGCGACGCCCCCCGGCGCGGCCGCGATGCGGACCGGGCCGGGGCCGGTGAGCGGCTCGGCGCCGACCATGTTGGACGGGCAGGTCGCGGTGACGCACGGCGTCCCGACGAACGCCACCGCTCCGGACGCGAGATACGTCGTGAACGACCCGCCGCGGACGACGGTGACAGCGGGCCGCCACTCGCCGGACGGGGTGGTCCCGGTGTAGTGGCCGATCGCGAGGTCGCTGCGCGGCCCGCTGGCCACGGACGGCAGGACCGCGAAGCCGGGGAGGACGACGGGCGCGGCCCACGCGCCGCCGCGGCCGGACGCGAGCCGGACCTCGCGCCGGTCGCTCCAGACGACGTGGCGGCGGCCGTCGGGGCCGGTCGTCGTCGCGGGCGCGCTGACCGCGCTCTCGGTGCCGGGCACGGGCCAGAGGTCGGTCGACCGCCACGCCGTGCCGTCCGCGGACTCCGCCACCGCCACGGTGCGCTGGCCGAGCACGGTGCGGACGACGGGGACGTACCACCCGGCGGCGTCGTGGCGCAGGTCGCCGAGCACGGCGACCGGGCCGGCGACGGCACCGCGGTCGGCGAACGCCGTGCCGTCGGTGCTGGTCGCGAACGTCACGCCGTCACGGGTCGTCCGCGCCAGCCCGAAGCCGGTGGACGTGGCCGTGACGCGCACCGCGGGTGCCGCGTCGGCGGGCGCCGGGAGGACGGTGCCGGTCCACGTCCTGGCCGCGTCGGACGACCGCGTGACGACGTGGCCCGCGCCGGACTCGGCGACGTAGGTCGACGCGGACAACGGTGTCGCGACGACCAGCGCGCCGTTGCGCAGCGCGAGGTCGCACGCCCGCCCGCCGGCGTCGCGCCCCCCTGCCCCGAACGGCTGCGGTGCGCCCTGCCGCCAGGCGCCGCCGTCCGCGACGACCCACGTCGCGCAGCCGCGGCCGGCGCCGCGCGCGGCGGTGACGTACGACTCGCCGCTGCCCGGCGCGAGGGCCGGGGCGACGGTGGCCGCATCGTCGGTGAGCAGCACCGGCGGGGAGAAGCGGGACACCTCGGCAGCGGGCGCGGGAGGCGCGACGCGGACCGGGGCGAGCGCCGCGCCGGTGACCGCGCGCAGCCGCGCGGCGTCCGCGACGAGCAGATCGCCGTCGTTGCCGAACGCCATCCCCGAGTGGCCGGAGTACGTGATCACCGGGTACGAGACCGCGACGCCGCCGGGCACGCCGGGGAACGCCGCCGTCGTCTGGTTGCGCTGGTAGCCGATCCGGGTGCGGTGCAGCCAGAACACCGCGTCGAGCGCCGGGCCGCCATCGCCGCCGTACCCCTCCCGGGGCGCGGGGCGCACCGCGCGGTTCGTGTCCTCCGGCGCGCCGTCGGTCTCGGCGACCGGGCTCGCGATCGTCGCCACGACGCCGTCGCGACGCACGACGCGGATCCGGTCGGTGCGCTCGGCGAGGTAGAGGTCGCCGGACGGCGCCAGCTCAACGCTGGGCGCGCTGATCCCCGCCTCGCGGGCGAGCCCGCCGTCGCCGTACGAGCAGGCGTCGCGCGAGCGGCAGCGGTCGCCGCCACCGACGACGGACTCGATCCGGTCGGGCCGGACGGTGCGGCCGAAGAACGCCATCCGGCGCTGCGACAGGTTGACCGCGCGGACCCGCGGCGCGGCGCCGCTCGGCACGTCCACGACGAGCAGCGCGTCGCGGTCGCGGTCGTACGCGAGCGAGCCGGCGGGCGAGATGCTCGCGTCGAGCGGGCGGCCGCCGTCGCCCTCGTCGCCGCGCGCGCTGGCCCGGCCGTTGCCCGCGACGACGCGCAGGATCGCGCACGGCCCGACCTCGTGGACGACGTGGAGCAGCGGGTCGGCGACGTAGAGGTCGCCGCGGCCGTCGACCGCGAGGTCTCCGAGCGGCGACACGTGGTACGCCGTCGCGCCGGGTGTGACCACGCGGACGAACCGGTCCGGCAGCGCGAACACCGTCCGCGCCTCCCCCGCCGGGACCGTGCGGCCGTGGACGTCGACGGGCCGCGTCCCGACGTTGAGGTAGCGCACCCGGTCGACGTCGACGACGTAGAGGTTGTCGTACGCGTCCACGAGCAGGAACGTCGGCTCGCCGAACTCCAGGTCGCGCAGCGCGACAGCGTCCGGCGACTGCGTCCCGAACGGCGCGCAGGAGTCGTTGTCGATGTCGCCCCACCGCCCGGCGGCACACGGCGTCGGGCGGCCGAACGTGCGGTCCACCCGCCCGTCCGGGCGCACCCGCCGGACGGTGTTGTACGAGAGGTCGGAGACGTAGCGGTTGCCGCGCGAGTCGACGGCGACGTCGGTCAGGGCGCCGAAGTACGCGCCGCCGTACATGGTCCGGCCCGGCGCCGCCCGGTGCCCGTCGCCGCACGGCGTCGGCCCCCGCCCGACGACGGTCTCGACCAGGCCCGCGGGCGTGACGCGCCGGATGCGGGCGGTGTGCTGCTCGCTGAACAGCACGCTGCCGTCCGGCGCGACCTCGACGTCGAGCGGGTTGTGCAGCCGCGTGAGCCGAGCGGCAACGCCCTCGCCGTCGTAGCCCGGGGTGCCGAGCCCGGCGAGGGTCGAGATGATCCCGGTCGCCGGGTCGATCGAACGGATGCGGTGCGCGCGGGTCTCCGCGATGTACAGGGTGAGGTCGGGCGCGACGGCGATGCCGCCGTTGTAGCCGCTGAAGTTCATCTTCAGCTCGGCGCCGCGCGCGGGGATGTCGTCGCCCCCGGCGGTCCCCGCGGACGGCAGGTTGGTGCCCGCGACGAGGGCGGCGTCGCCGGGCAGGATCGTCGTGCCGTAGACGGTGCGCGCGCGGCCGTCGAGCCCGAGGTTGACGGCCCAGACGCTGACGTAGTCGGCGGGCGCGCCGCTCGGGCCGCCGTCGCCCTCGTTGAAGAGCTCGACGTCCAGTGCGACGAGCAGGCCGTCGCGGTACTCGACGTCGGAGAGCAGCAGGTTGTCCATCTCGGCGGCGGGCCGGTTCAGCCCGGTGGTGCCGCGCACGATCTCGTTCTCCCTGCCGTGCCCGGCGAGGGTGCCGATCGCGCCGGGCGCCACGGTCTTTTCCGCCGGTGTGCCACGGTAGAACGTCACCGGCGCGGTGCCGGTGTTGACGAAGCGGATCACGTCGTGCAGCCCGGACAGCTGCTCCGTGAGGAACACGCCGCGGTCGTCGAGGGTGTCGAGGCTGTCGACCGGGCCGAGCCAGCGGCTGGTCGCGGGGCCGTCGCGGCCGGGCGCCGAGCCGCTGAGGCTGCGGTCGGCCGCCGACTGCTCGCCGCCGCCCGCGACGACCGTGCGGGTGCCGTCGTCGCGCACGTACTGCACGAGCCCGCTGGCGGGCTGGTCGTCGTAGCCCCGAGAGGGGCGCGGGGCGCTGTTGACGTAGACGCCGCCACGGCCGTCGGGTACGGGCCGCGGCGCGAACTCGTCGAACTCGTCCACCCGGTTGAAGCGTCCCTCGTCCGGCGGGAGTACCGGGCCGAGCGTGCGGACCCGGCCGGCGTCGACGGTGCGCAGCAGCGCCGAGCCGTGCCGCGCGACGACCGAGTCGCGGTCGGTCCAGTACACCCGCCCGTCCGGCGCGACGCCGAGCCGCATCGGCGAGATGGTCGCGTCGCGCGCGGCGTAGCCGTCGCAGTTGCCGCCGGCGTAGGTCACCGCCGTACCCGGCTCGCGGGTGCTGCCCGGCGGGTAGACCGCGGCCTCGTCGCCACCGGTCATGGACCTCGGCGGGGTGACGCCGGCGGCGACGTAGCCGCGCGGCAGGTCGTCCCAGCCCGCGCGGGAGAGCGTTGCGTCGCGGGCGGTGTCCGGCGGCAGCGCGAGGGAGCCGCCACCCGCGACGCGGACATCGGTGAGCGCGCCGGCGAACGGCGGTGCGCCCGGCGCGACGGCCGCGACCGCGCCCGACCCGGCGAGGACGGCCGCGACCGCGCAGACGAGCAGCCGGCGCGGGGAGGTCATTCGGCGTAGAAGTAGACGTCGGAGGAGTCGCCGCTGTCGGACGTGGCCAGCGGGCGCTGCGTCGAGAACGCCACCGCCTGGCGCGACGCGATGGCGGCGCGGCCGAGGTAGCCGAACGCGCAGCTCGCCCCCGAGCACCCGGTGGCCGTGACCGGGCCGACCGGGGTGAGCGCGCCGGACTTGGCGTCGATGAGCAGCACGCCGCGGCGCGCGGGCGAGCTGAGCGCGGTGTCGCCGGCGGCCCAGCCCGTGACGGCGATCGTCCGGCCGTCGTCGCTTATCGCGACGTCGAGCACGCGGACCGTCGGCGCGAGCAGCTCGCCCGAGGTCACCGTGCCCGCCACGAGATCGGCGACGACGAAGCCGTCGGTGCCTGCGCCGTAGACCGGGACCTGGACGACGACGCGTTGGCCTTTCGCGTCCAACGCGCCGGCGTTGCCGCTGGGGACGGTCCAGATCCGCCCGGTGGCGACCTCGCGGACCTCGTAGACGTCGCGGCTGTAGTCCTCGCGCCCGATCCGCTTGCCGTCTCCGGAGATGGCCGGCAGCGTTCCTGACCCGATCGTGAGCATCCGCCCGTCGGAGCCCTTGAGCGGGACCAGGCGCTTCTTCGCCCGCTGGTAGACGTAGAGGCCGTCCTGGCTCGCGGTGCCCGACTCGCCCTGGTACTTGCCGACCCCGTAGAACAGCACGGTCGAGCCGTCGCGGCTGAGGACCGCACGCTCGGCGGTGCCGATCTCGCGACCGCGGGTCGCCTCGACGTTGACGCGCGAGAGCTTGCGGGTGGTGCGGTCGTAGAGGAACACGTCCCAGCCGCCGTTGCGGTCGGCCGGCGTGACGGCGAGGTTCGCGGCGTTCGACGAGAACAGGACGTAGCGTCCGTCGGCGCTCATGGACACGTCTTTGGACTCGGCGTCGCCGAGGGCCGACGTCGCGGACCGGCTGACGATCTCGACGCGGCGGGTGACCCGGTCGTAGAGCGCGACCTGCGGCGTGCCGTGGCCGCCGTACAACGCGGTCTCCGTCTTCGCGGGGTCGGCCTCGGTGAACGCGATGTACGCGACGTAGCGGCCGTTGGCGCTGACGGCGGTGTTCTGGCCGTAGCCGAGCGCGGGGTGGACGCGACGGGTGGCGTCGCGCAGGACGTCGTAGCGCGGTGCGGCGTGGGCGGGTCCGCCGGCGACGGCGAGCGCCGCACCGACCAACACCGCGACGAGCCTGGCAGGGGGCATCTGCGAGCTCCTTCCGGGTGTCGGCGAATTCGTCACGAATGCCGGGCGGTCCTGCCGCCGTGCGGTGGCGTATCGCGCCATGGCGCGCCGCGACAGCGCGGCGCCGGTCCTGCCGCCGTACGGTCACACCCGATGCCCCGCGCCACCTGGAGTACGACCCATGCTCGAACACCTCGGCCTCGGTCCCCTGGACGAGAGGCTCTACTGCACGATCCTGGAGTCACCGCGTTCTGCGGACGACCTCGCCGACCTCGCCGACGGCGTCGGCGGGGACGACGTTCGCCGGGCCCTGGAGCGGCTCGCCGGACACGCGCTCGTCGCCCCGGTCGACGGCGGGCGCTGGACGGCGCTGCCCGCCGACGCGGCGCTCGCCCGGCTGCACGCCGAGCGCGTGGCCGCGCTCGAACGCGAGCGGCGGGCGCTGGACGACGGGCGGGCACGGCTCGCGGAGTTCCTCCTCCTCACGGTGCCGCGTGACGGTCGCGGCGACGGCTTCGTGGAAGTCGTGCGCGGCAACGCCGCCGTCGGCGCGCGCGTCCTCCAGGTGGTGGACACCGCGACGAAGGTCGTCCGCGTCCTCGACCGGCCGCCGTACGTCTACAACGTCCCCGAGGACGGCGCGACGCTGGCGCACGAGCTGCGGCTGCTGACGGCCGGGGTGTCGTACCGCGTGCTCTACGACGCGGACGCGTTCACGCCGCCGGAGCTGTCGGAGTGCCTGGCCGAGTCGCTCGCCGCGGGCGAGGAGGCGCGCGTGCTGCGCGACGTTCCCGTGAAGCTCGTCATCGCCGACGACGACGTCGCGATCCTGCCGCTGGTGCCCGCGCCCGGCGAGCAGGGGTGTGCGGTCGTCCTCCACACGTCGCTGGTGGTGGCGCCGTTGATGGCGTTGTTCGACAGCCTCTGGGACCGCGGCGTGCCGGTGGGGAGCGCGGAGACGGCCGGGTCCGTCCGGCCGGTCGAGCCGACCGCGGACGAGCGCACGTTGATCATGCTGCTCGCGGCCGGGATGAAGGACGGCGCGGTCGCGCGGCACCTGCGGATCAGCGAGCGGACGGCGAACCGGCGCATCTCCGAGCTGATCGACCGGCTCGACGCGCACACGCGGTTCCAGGCCGGGATCCAGGCCGCCCGCCGCGGCTGGCTCTGACGCTTCAGCGCAGCGCGATGCGCAGCCTGCGGTTGGCCTTCCCTTTGCTCTCGACCTTGACCAGGTCGATCGGGCCGATGAAGCGCGTCGAGGCGACGTGCGTTCCCCCGTCGGCCTGCGCGTCCAGCCCGACGATGTCCACGATGCGGACCTCGGTGAGGCCTGGCGGCAGCAGGTTGGTCGCCGTCCGGATGATGTCCGGGATCGCGAACGCCTCGGCGCGCGGCAGCGTCCGCACCGTGATCTCGCGGTCGCGCTCGACCTCGGCGGCGCAGGCCGCGGCGACGCGCTCCTTGAAGTCGTCCGGGACCTCGGGGAGGTTGAAGTCGAGGCGGCCGGAGAGCGGCTCCATGTTGCCGCCGGTGACCAGCGCGCCGTACTCCCGGAACACCACGCCGCCGAGCAGGTGCAGCGCGGAGTGCGTACGCATCAGGGCGGTGCGGCGTTCGTCCTCGACGGCGCCGCGCACCGCCGTACCCACGGCAGGGACCGGGTCGCCCTCGGCGACCTGCACGAGCAGGTCGTCGCCCTTGCGTACGCCGACCACCCGGCTCTGCACGCCGCCCCAGAGCAGCACACCGTGGTCCGGCGGCTGGCCGCCGCCGCCCGGGTAGAACGCGCTCCTGTCGAGGACGACGCCCTCGCCGGTCGCGTCGAGGACGGTCGCGTCCCACTCGCGCAGCGTCGCGTCGGCAAGCTCCAGGCGGGCGGTCCTGCCGTGCGTCTCGCTCATGGCGGCGCAGCGTAGCCCGGGCCGCTCTCGGCCGAGTCGTCGATCTCGAAGAACGGTCGTTGCGGCTCGTCGCGGTGCTGCACCGTCAGCAGCAGCGGGACCCAGCGGCGGCGGCGGTTGCGGTTGTCGCGGACGGCGTCGTTGTAGAACTGCCGCGCGAGCATCACCCGGTTGCCGCTGGTGCGCAGCTCCTCGGCCAGCGCGTCGACCTTGCCGCCGCGCCCGGCGACCTCGTCGAGGACCGTACGGATCGCGCGGGAGAGCTCGTTCTCGCGGGCCTCGCGGTCGGCGGGCGACGCGTCGCGCGCGGCGGCCGCGGCGCGTTGCAGGGCGAGGGCCGCGTCCTCCTCGACCAGCCGGTGGCGCCGCAGGTGCGCGGCCAGGTCGCCGCCGGCCGCGGCCCGGCGGACGAGCTGCGCGTCGAGCGCGGACCAGGCAGCGTCCACCCGCGCGGTCAGCCGGTCGAGCCGCCCCGCCGTCCAGGTGAGATACGTGGCGACGAGGACGACCGCCAGCACCACCGCGACGACGACGACCACGCTCGCCGATGCTAGTGGCGGACCTCGTACGACGCGGCCCCGCGAACAGCCGCGACCCGGGCCGCCTCGTCGTCGAGCGCCGCCCGCACCTTCGGACCGAGCGACGCGAACGCCGTCACCGACACCGCGAGCCGCCCCTTGCCCGCCTGCTTGGCGCGCCACGTCCCCGCGACCTCGCCGCCGACGACGACCGCCCCGGGCGAGGCGAGGATGGTCCACAACGCCTTGCGGTGCGCGGCGTCCGGCACGAGCAGCTCGCGGTCGCGCATCTGGAGGTACGGGTCGGACGGCGGCAGCAGGCGGACGCCGTTCGGCCTCGGCGCGCCGGTCGTGACACCCGCGGGCAGCCATGACGCGCGGCCGTCGACGGAGACCTCGGTGAGGCCGTCCGGCCAGGCGGGTCGCACGTTGGCGGCCGTCGTGCCGAGGAAGCCGCCCGCGTCGCCCGGCGTCGCCGGGCCGTGCAACGTCAGGTACGCCGTGACCAGCCGGTCCGTCCCCTTCGCCGATGACGGCACCCCGCGCCATTTCGGGATCGGCATGAACGTCACCGGCGCCGCGCCGTCGTTCCGTACGCCGCCGTGGAACGCCGCCATCCGCAGCAGCTGGTCGTGCACGTGCGTCGCGCCGCAGCCGCGGCACCAGAACGAGTACGCCGCGTCGATCCGCGACGTCACGGCCGCGCTGAGGTCGCCCTTCGCGGTCGGCCCGGTGACGACGTCGCGCACCGCCGCCGCCGTCTCCGCGATCGCGGTAACGCCGGAGCGGCCGGCCTTCTTCAACGCCGTGCCGAGGCTCCCCAGCCGCGACAGCGCGTCCGCCTCGGACAGCGGCCAGAGCGCCGGCGACAGCGCCGCGAGGTCGGCCGAACGGTGCAGGTGCGGCGCGCCGCGGAACGACCAGACCGTGACGAGCCGCGACGGCGCGAGGCCGCGGGCCGACAGGGCGAGGGCGGCGGAGCCGACGTTCGAGTCCTGGACACCGAGCGCCAGCAACGCGTCCGACGGCAGGTCGCCGCCGAGGCCGTGCATCGCGTAGCGGTACGCGATCACCTCCGCGCGCTTCACTCCGGCTCCGCCCCGACCGGCTCTCCCACCACCATCTCGTACACGCCGACGATCGCCCCGGCGATGGCCGGCCAGTCGTACCTGCGGACCAGCGCGGACCCGCGCGCCGCCATCGCCCGGCGGCGGACCGGGTCGTCCAGCAGCGCGCCGAGCGTCGCCGCCAGCGCCACCGGGTCCTCGGGCGGCACCAACTCGCCCGCGTCGCCCTCGTCCAGCACCCGGCGGAACGCGTCGAGGTCCGACGCCACGATCGGCGCCCCCGCGGCCAGCGCCTCGATGAGGACGATGCCGAACGACTCGCCGCCGGTGTTCGGCGCGCAGTACACGTCGACCGAGTGGAAGAACGCCGCCTTCTCCGCCTCGGACACCAGCCCGAGGAACGTCACCCCCTCCGGCACCTCCTCGACCTCGCCGGGTCCCGCCACGAGCAGCCGGGCCGCCGGGTACGTCCGGCGCAGCAGCGCGAACGCGTCCAGCAGGACCGGCAGCCCCTTGCGCGGCTCGTCGATCCGGCCGAGGAAGCCGACCGCGCCGCCCTCCCCCGGCCACCCGTCGAGGGGCGTAGCGGCCGAGAAGCGCGCGACGGAGACGCCGTTCGGGATGAGGACGACGGTGCCGCCGATGTGCTCCACGACGTAGCGCCGGGCGGCGGGGCTGACGGCGATCCGCGCGTTGATCTTCTCCAGCGCCGGCTGGATCGCGGACCGCACCGCGAGCAGGGTGCGCGAGCGTTCGACGGAGGCGTGGAACGTCGCCACGACAGGGCCGCGCGCCGCCCACAGCGCGAGGACGGACACGCTCGGGGCCAGCGGCTCGTGGATGTGCAGGACGTCGAACTCGCCGTTGCGCAGCCAGCGCCTGACCCGGGTCGCGGACAGCGGGCCGAACGACAGCCGCGCCACGGAGCCGTTGTACGGCACCGGCAGCGGGCGGCCCATGCTGGTGACGTACGGCGGCAGCTCGGCGTCCTCGTCGGCCGGCGTGCAGACGTCGACGTCGTGGCCGAGCGCGATCAGCGTCTCGGCCAGGTCGCGGACGTGCGCCTGGACGCCGCCGGGGACGTCCCAGGTGTACGGGCAGACCAGCCCGACCCTCACGGGACCCTGGGCTCCAGGTCGGCGAGCCACAGGCGTTGCAGCATGTGCCAGTCCTCGGGGTGCTCGCGGATGCCCTGCTCGAACACGTCCGCGACGGCCTGCGTCATCCGCGCGATCCGGTCGGGCCCGGGCGGCACCTCAATCGGCGGGTGCATCCGGACGTGCCACCCGTCGCCCTCGAACCACAGCGTCGCGGGCGTCAGCGCGGCGCCGGTCCGCACGGCGAGCGCGGCGGGCCCGGCCGGGAACTTCGCGGTCTCCCCGAAGAACGTCACCTCGACCCCGCGCGCCGTCAGGTCGCGGTCGCCGAGCAGGCAGACCAGCCCGCCCGCGCGGAGGCGGTCGGCGAGCAGGTCGAACGGGTTCGCGTCGCCACCCGTAAGCGGGATCACCTCCATCCCCAGCGACTCCCGGAACGCCACGAACCTGTCGAACAGCCCCTCGGGCCGCAGCCGCTCGGCGACGGTCGTGAACTTCGCGCCCGCCAGCGACGCCCACGCCCCGGCGACGTCCCAGTTGCCCATGTGCGGCAGGACCGCGACGACGCCCTTCGCGTTGTGCAGGCGGTCGGCGTCGTCGCAGGTGACGCCGGCGAGGATGCGCTCGCGGCCGAGGATCGGCAGGCGGAACGCCTCCAGCCAGTACCGCGCGTACGACCTGACGCCCGCCCTCGTCGTCGCGGCCAGGTCCGCACCGGGCGGCAGGATGCGGCGCAGGTTCGCCTCCAGGCGGCGTACCCCCTTGCCCTGGCGGCGGTACGCGAGGTCGGCGCCGGCGTCGAACAGCCTGCGTGCCAGGCGTTCCGGCAGCGCCTTCACCAGCGCCCACCCGGCGACGTATGCCCAGAGCGTCAGCCGGTCCCTCACTGCGGCGCCAGCTGGCGGCGTACCTCGGCCAGCCGCTGGCCGATGGTGACGACGGTCGCGACCGCGAGGACCCAGAGGCAGGCCGCGAGGACGTACGGCACCCCCCAGCCGCCAAGGATCACGCCGACCAGCACGATGATCAGGCGTTCGGCGCGTTCGGCGAACCCGACGTTGGCGCTGAGGCCGAGCCCCTCGGCCCGCGCCTTGACGTAGGACACGACCACCCCGAACACCAGGCAGAACAACGCGAGCCGCGCGATCCACGGCTGGGAGGTCGCGTACCAGAGGACGAGCGCGCCGAAGATCGCGCCGTCCGCGACCCGGTCGCAGGTCGAGTCGAGCAGCGCGCCCCACGGGCTGCTGACGCCGCGGGCGCGCGCGAGCGAGCCGTCGACGCTGTCCAGCATGGCGAACGCCCAGCAGAGGATCCCGCCGAGGACGAGGTGCCCGCTCGCGATGAACCCGGCCCCGGCCAGCGTCCCGAGCAGCGCGGTCACCGTGATCATGTCGGGCGTCACGGGTGTCCGCGCGAGGGCGCGGCCGAGGGCCCGCAACGGGGGCGCGAAGAACGACGCCTTGAACCGAGGGGGCATACCCGGGACCCTACCGGCGCCCCCCTTACCGGGCGGTGACGGGGGCGGGGAGGGAGGGTCAGGGGGCGGCGCGGAGGGCGACGAGGGCGACGTCGTCGCCGGGTGACTCGGACCACTCGGCCAGCCCCGCGACGACGGCGGCGACCAGGGTCCGCGCGGACGCGCCGGGGTGGGCCGCGAGCAGCGCGGCGAGGCGTTCGTCGCCGAACAGCTCCCCCGCGGCGTTGCGCGCCTCGGTGACGCCGTCGGTGTAGAGCACCAGCGCGTCGCCGGGCGCCAGCGTCAGCTCGTGGCAGGTGGACTCGTACTCCTCGAACAGCCCGACGAGCTGCCCGCCCGTCGGCACGGCGTCGACGCCGCCCGCCGCGCGTACCACCAGCGGCGACGGGTGCCCGCCACCGCACGCAACGACGTCCGCTCCCGCGTCCGACACGGTCAGCCGCGCGAACACCGCAGAGCAGTACCTGTCGTCGGCGTCCGGACCGTCGGCGAGGGCGGCGTTGATCTCGTGCAGCACCGCGCCCGGCTCGCCGCCGCCGTGCGCCGCGGCCGCGCGGGCCGTGTAACGGACCAGCGAGGTGACCGACGCGGCCTTGGCGCCCTTGCCGCACACGTCGCCGATGACGACGCCCCACTGGTCGTCGCCGAGCCGGAACACGTCGTAGAAGTCCCCGCCGACCCGCACCCCGGCGCCGCCCGCGCGGTAGTGCGTCGCGACGTCCATGCCCACGATGACCGGCGGGCGCGGCGGCAGCAGCCCGGCCTGCAACGTGTCCGCGAGCTCGCGCAGCTCCGCCTCGACCCGCTTGGCGCGGCTGAGGTCGCGGACGTACGCCGTGAACATCGGCGGCCCGGCCACGTCGATGCGCACGATCGAGAGCTCGACCGGGATCTCGTACCCGGTCGAGTGCAGTGCGGGCAGCTCGACGCGGCTGCCGAGGATGGACGACTCCCCCGTCGCGACGTGCCGCGCGAAGCCGGCGTGGTGCGCGGCGCGCAGCGACGGCGGCACCAGCAGCTCGGCCATCGGCGAGCCGACGGCCTCGTCGCGCGGGTACCCGAAGAGGCGTTCTGCGGCGGGGTTGAACTCCACGATCAGACCGTCCGCGCCGACCGTCACGACGCCGTCCAGCGCGGCCGCGAGGATCGCGGCCTTCCGCGCCTCGCTCTCGGAGAGCACCGCGCGCGACCGGCTCAGCTCGACCGCCCGGTCCTCCAGGTCGGCGAGCGCCTGCTCGAGCCGCAACGACTGGTCCAGGACCGCCTGCTCGCGCACGTCGACGAGCTGCTCCAGCGCCATCGCCTTCCAGAGCGCGGGCGAGCCGACCCGCCCCTCCGCCGCCGGGCGGCCCTCGAACACGCGGTCGACGTACGGCAGCAGCGCGAGCCCGACGCTCATCGTCACGGTACGGAACTGCTCCGCGCACTCCCGCGAGATCGGCGTCCGGCTGAACAGGATCACCGCGAACAGCTCGCCGTCCGGCAGCAGGCCGCCGAAGCCGACGACGGAGCGGATGCCGTACGGCACCACGAACTCCTCCTGCGCGGGGACGTACGGGCTGCCGAGTGCCTCCTCGACGTGGAACACGTTGTACGGCCGCGGCCGCGCGTCGACCATCAGCTCGCGGTCGCCGACGACGCGCTCGACGTCGAAGCCGAGCTCGACGAGCAGCCGATGGATCATCGGCGAGCGCTGCACCACGGCGGCCGTCGGCAACGGGATGGCCCGGTGGCCGACGGAGGCGCGGGGGTCGTTCCACTCCTCGCGCACGCCGGCCGACGCGAGCAGCGTGAGGCAGCTCAGGCCCTCCGTGAGGACCGCGCCCGACGACGCGGCGGCGAACGCCTTCAGGTCAGGGTCGAGGTCGGCGTACCTGTGCGTCTTGTAGAGGCGGACCAGGGCGCAGGACGGTTCGCCGGTCTCCTTGTCGAGCAGCGTGTCGTAGAGGTACCGCACGACGGCCCGCGCGGCGCCCTCCATGCTGTCGGCACCCGTGGGCTGCCGCAGCGCCGAGCTGAGCCGCACGAGGTCGCTGAGACCGAGCGCGCCGATATCGAACAACAGCCCACCCCTCAGACCCCGGTGCGGCAACGCTACCCGACCCTCTTGTCCCCACCTGCCCCTCGGGTGAAGCATCAGGGCACCCGACGACCCCTGGAGGAACGGTGAGCCTCTCACCCGGCAATGTGCGCAACGTGGTCCTGGTCGGCCACTCCGGAGCGGGCAAGACCACGCTCGTCGAGGCCCTCCTCGTCGCGACCGGGGCGCTCACGCGCGCCGGGCGGGTCGAGGACGGCACCACGGTCACCGACTTCGACGAGGCGGAGGTACGGCAGCACCGTTCGGTCTCCCTCGCCCTCGCGCCGATCGAGCACGACGGCGTCAAGGTCAACCTGCTCGACGCGCCCGGCTACGCCGACTTCGTCGGCGACCTGCGTGCCGGGCTGCGCGGGGCGGACGCGGCACTGTTCGTCGTCTCGGCGGTGGACGGCATCGACGGCGCGACGCGGATGATCTGGGACGAGTGCGCGGCCGTCGGCATGCCGCGCGCGATCGTCGTCAGCAAGCTGGACCGCGAGCGCGCAGACTTCGAGGAGACGGTCGCACTCTGCCAGCGGGTGTTCGGCGACGGCGTGCTGCCGCTGTACCTCCCGCTGCACACCGACGAGGAGCACGTCGGCGGCGTCATCGGCCTTCTCTCGCAACGGATCTTCGACTACTCGTCCGGCTCCCGCGTCGAGCGCGACCCCGACCCCGAGCACCTGCCGCTCATCGCCGAGGCGCGCAACGCCCTCATCGAGGGCGTCATCGCGGAGTCCGAGGACGAGACGCTGATGGAGCGCTACCTCGGCGGCGAGGACATCGACACCAAGGTCCTCGTCGACGACCTGGAGACCGCGGTCGCGCGGGGCTCGTTCTACCCGGTGCTCGCGACGGCCGCGACCACGGGGCTCGGCACGGCCGAGCTGCTCGAGGTCCTGACGGCGGCGTTCCCCTCGCCGTTGGAGCACCCGCTGCCCGTCGTCACGTCGCCGACGGGCGAGCCGCGCCCGCCGGTCACCTGCGACCCGGCCGGGCCGCTGGCCGCCGAGGTCATCAAGACCACGACCGACCCGTACGTCGGCCGGATCAGCCTGGTACGGGTGTTCAGCGGGACGCTCAGGCCGGAGACGACCGTGCACGTGTCCGGCCACGGCCTGGCCGACCGCGGCCACGCCGACCACGACGTCGACGAACGCATCGGCACCCTCTCCTCGCCGCTCGGCAAGACGCAGCGCCCGGTCACCGAGTGCATGGCCGGCGACATCGTCGCCGTCGCCAAGCTGTCGCGCGCCGAGACCGGTGACACCCTCTCCGACAAGGACGCCCCGCTGCTCATCGAGCCGTGGGAGATGCCCGAACCCCTTCTCCCCGTGGCGATCCAGGCCAAGACCAAGACCGACGAGGACAAGCTCGGCACCGGCCTGAACCGCATCGTCGCCGAGGACCCGACCGTCCGCCTCGAACGCAACGCGGAGACCCACCAGATCGTGCTGTGGACCATGGGTGAGGCGCACGCGGACGTGCTGCTGGACCGGCTCAAGAGCAAGTACGGCGTGGAGGTCGAGAAGGTCGACCTGCGGGTGCCGCTGCGCGAGACGTTCCAGGGCCAGGTCGTGGGCCACGGCCGGCACGTCAAGCAGTCCGGCGGCCACGGCCAGTACGCCGTCTGCGACATCACCGTCGAGCCGCTGGAGTCCGGCGCGGGGTTCGAGTACGTCGACAAGATCTTCGGCGGCTCAGTGCCCAACCAGTTCATCCCGAGCATCGAGAAGGGCGTCCGCGCGCAGATGGAGCACGGCGTCGTCGCTGGCTACCCCGTCGTCGACATCCGGGTGACGCTCACCGACGGCAAGGCGCACTCGGTCGACTCCTCGGACATGGCCTTCCAGATCGCGGGCGGCCTGGCGCTGAAGGACGCCGCCAAGACCGGCCAGGTCGCGCTGCTCGAACCCGTCCTCGAACTCTCCGTGATGGTGCCGGACGAGTTCGTCGGTGCGGTCATGAGCGACCTCTCCGGCCGCCGCGGCCGGGTCTCGGGAACCGAGCCGATCGGCTCCGGCGGCCGCACGCTGATCCGCGCCGAGGTGCCGGAGACCGAGGTCGTCAGGTACGCCATCGACCTGCGGTCGCTCAGCCACGGCACCGGGTCGTTCACCCGGTCGTACGCCAGGCACGAGCCGATGCCGTCGAACCTCGCGCAGAAGGTGCTCGCATCGACCGCCAAGGACTGACCGAGGACGTCCTGTCCCACGGCGACGACCGGCCACGGGGATCGCGGGGGGTGGTCGTCGGCGTGGTCGCGTTCGCCCTCCTGCTGGGCGGCGGGATCGCGGTCGCGCGGACGCGCCACGACCCGGCGCGGCCCGCCGCCGCGACGCAGAGCCCGTCGCCGTCCGCGAGCGAGGGCTGGACCGGCTATCCGGGCCCGCCCCCGGACACGCCGCCGGACCGGTTCGCCGAGGCCGTCACCATCGCGCTACCGAGGCGCGACGGCGTGACGCCGGTGCTGCTGCCGGACGGCACGCCGGGGTTCGTCCGGCACGAGGGGTCCGACCTGTTCGCGTTCGGCGCCGTCGCGGGTGCCGACCCCAGGCCACAGGTGCTCGGCTGGTGCGCCGCGTCGCGGACGTTCGAGTCCGGCGACGGCACGCTGCGGTTCAACGAGAACGGCTTCCCCTACAGCGCCGAGACCGACGGCCTGGTGGTGTACCCGACCCGCTCGCACGAGGGGGACGAGACCGGCCTCGACGTCGGCATCCCGGACCCGACCGCCACGGGCGGCTCGACGTTCCACCTCGATGCGATCGTCCCGCCGCGCCGCTGCGCTGCCGGCGCGCTGCTGCTCCCCGGGCTGCCCCCGGCCGCGCAGCGGCTCGGCGAGACGGCGAACGGGCCCCGGCTGATTCACGGGCGGTACCTCGTCGGCACCGACAGGCAAGCGTTCTGCCCGGGGCCGCCGCCCGGCCCGGGGTGCGGCAGCACCGGGTGGGAGGTCGTCGGGCTGACCGTCCTGGACCCGTCCGACCTGGCGGAGGAGTACACGTACGAGGGGGACTTCGTCGTCCGCGCCGACCCGAGCGACGGCCGGCTCACGATCGACCTGCTGCCGAACGCGCGACTCGTCCGGCGCACCGGCGTCGGCCGCAGCGCCGAGTGCGGCAAGCCGGCGCTGACCGTGTCGCGCGGCGTCACGCGGCTGCACCTCGGCACCGACCCGGCATCCTCCGCGACGCACGTCGACACCGTCCGCGCGCTGCGTTCCGACGTGGCGTTCTACCTCGGCAACGGGCGCACCGGGCTCGGCCGGCCGCACGCGACGGCGGACTCGCTGCGGCAGTTCATCGCCGACCAGCCCGACGCGACGGTCTGCGCGGTGCTCGATGCCAGGCGCCGGGTGATGCGCGTCGTGGCGGAGGCGGTGTACGTGGAGCCCGTCATGGACCCGGTGCCGCCGCTCGGCAGCCCGTCGCCCGGCGGCTGAGGCCGGACGCCAAGAGGACCGGCGGGAAGCGGGGGGATGCTCCGGCCGGCCCTCTTGTCTCTCCGACGGCCCCTCCGCTGCGAGCGTCCCTACAACACTCGTCCGGGGTCGGAGCCGCCGTGGTAGGCAGAGTCTCCGACTCCCACCGGGACGTTCGCCATGACCCGTTCGGGCCATCTTCGGGCTAGTGATCTTCACAGAACGAGCGGGGGCTCCGGCCAGGCCGCGGCGAGCATCGCGCGGGTCTGGCCGAGCAGCTGCGGGAGCACGCGGGTCCGGCCGACCACGGGCATGAAGTTCGTGTCGCCGCCCCACCGCGGAACGACGTGCTGGTGCAGGTGGTCGGCGATCCCAGCGCCCGCGACCGAGCCGAGGTTGAGGCCGACGTTGAACCCCTGCGCCCCCGACGCGGAACGCAGCGCGGTCAGCGCCTGCTGGGCCAGCGCGCCGATCTCCGCGACCTCGACGGTCGTCAGCGCGGCGTAGTCGGCGACGTGGCGGTACGGCACCAGCATCAGGTGGCCGGGGTTGTACGGGTACAGGTTGAGGACGGCGTACGCCGTCGCCCCGCGCCGCAGCACCAGCCCGTCCTCGTCGGAGAGCGACGGCACCCGGCAGAACGCGCACCCCTCGCCCTTGTCCCCGGTGACGTACGCGAGCCGGTCCGGCGCCCAGAGCCGCTGGAACGCGTCCGGGTCGCCGGCGCCGTCCTGCTCTGTCGGTGAGGTCATTCGGCCGGGCGCAACGCCGCCGGGTCGACGAGGCGCTGCTCGACGACCGCCGCGATCTCGGCGACCGCCTCGTCGACGGGGACGCCGCGCCGCTCGTCGCCGTTGCGGTAGCGGAACGACACCGCCCCCGCCTCGACGTCCCTGTCCCCCGCCACGAGCATGAACGGGACCTTCTGCTCCTGGGCGCGGCGGATCTTGTTCTGCATCCGCTCGTCCGACGCGTCGACCTCGGCCCGCAGCCCGGCCGCGCGCAGCTTGGCGACGACGCCGTCGAGGTAGACCTCGTGGCGTTCGGCGATGGGGATGCCGAGCGCCTGCACCGGCGAGAGCCACGGCGGGAACGCGCCCGCGTAGTGCTCGGTCAGCACGCCGAAGAACCGCTCGACCGAGCCGAACAGCGCGCGGTGGATCATCACCGGCCGGTCGCGGGTGTTGGCGCTGGACTGGTACTCCATGCCGAACCGTTGCGGCATCTGGAAGTCGACCTGGATGGTCGACATCTGCCAGGTGCGGCCGATGGCGTCGCGCGCCTGGACGCTGATCTTCGGGCCGTAGAACGCCGCCCCACCCGGGTCGGGCACCAGCTCCAGGCCGGACTCGACGGCGGCCTCGCGCAGCGCCTCGGTGGCCTCCTCCCACTCGGCCGGCTCGCCGACGAACTTCGGCGAGTCGTCGCGGGTCGACAGCTCCAGGTAGAAGTCGGTGAGGCCGTAGTCGCGGAGCAGGTCGAGGACGAAGCCGAGGAGGTTCTTCAGCTCGCCGGCCATCTGCTCCTTGGCGCAGAAGATGTGCGCGTCGTCCATGGTCAGGCCGCGGACCCGGGTGAGGCCGTGGACGACGCCGGACTTCTCGTACCGGTACACCGCCCCGAACTCGAACAGGCGCAGCGGCAGCTCGCGGTACGACCGCCCGCGGGACCGGTAGATGAGGATGTGGAACGGGCAGTTCATCGGCTTGAGGTAGTACTTGGTGCCCTCGACGTCCATGGGCGGGAACATGCTCTCGGCGTACCAGGGGAGGTGCCCCGAGGTCTCGAACAGCGTCCCCTTGCTGATGTGCGGGGTGCTCACGAAGTCGTACCCCGCCTCCTCGTGCCGCTTGCGCGAGTAGTCCTCCATGACCCGCCGGATGATCCCGCCCTTGGGGTGGAAGACAGCGAGCCCGCTGCCGATCTCCTCGGGGAACGAGAACAGGTCGAGGTCCGCGCCGAGCCTGCGGTGGTCGCGCTTCTCCGCTTCCTCCAGCCTGTTGAGATGCTCGGCGAGCGCGTCCTTCGACTCCCAGGCGGTGCCGTAGATGCGTTGCAGCTGCTTGTTCTTCTCGTCACCGCGCCAGTAGGCCGCGGCGGTGCGCATCAGCCTGAACGCGGGGATCGCCTTGGTGTTGGGCAGGTGCGGGCCGCGGCAGAGGTCGACGAAGCCGCCGTCGTTGTCGTAGACGGTGATCTCCGGCCCCGCCGCGTCGACGGTCTCCTCGCCCTCGACGGTGCCGGCGGCAGCGCGCTCGATGATCTCCAGCTTGTACGGCTGGTCCCGGAACAGCGCCTCCGCCTCCTCACGCGAGACGACCCGGCGGTGGAAGCGCTGGTTGGCGGCGACGATCTCGCGCATCTTCGCCTCGATGCGTTCGACGTCCTCCGGGGTGAACGGCCGCTCGACGTCGAAGTCGTAGTAGAAGCCGTCCTGCACCGGCGGGCCGATCGCGAACTTCGCGTCCGGGAACAGCGCGGTGACCGCCTGCGCCATGACGTGCGCGGCCGAGTGCCGCAGCACCTCGCGCCCCTCGTCGCTCGCCATCGGGATCGACGAGAGGACCGCGCCGTCCTCGACGGTCCAGCTCAGGTCGTGCAGGTCGCCGCGGTTGTCGCGGACGGCGATGGCCTTGACGCCCGCCTCCTTGAGCGCGCCACCGGCCTTCGTGCCCTCGGGCGCCACGAGGGGCGAGCCGTCGAGGGTCAGGCGGATGTCGGCCACGGTAGGGGTGCTCCTTCGTCATCGGCTGGTCCGCGCGATCCTAACGGCGCGGATACGACGGGCGGGACCGGGTTTCTTCGTGGCATCTCCATAGCCGCGCGGGGCGGCACGGCAATAGAACCGGTAGCACCCGGCCGGCAACGGCGCCGGCCCGCGCCCCCTGCGAGCCTCGATGCGCCGCTCCCGCCTGCTCCCCCTCGTCCTCGTCGCCGCGACCCTCGTCCCCGCTCCCGCCCATGCCGTCGGCACGTACGTCCTCGACGCGACGTACACGACCGGCATCCTCAACGGCTGGACGCGGGTCGAGCGCTACCACGACACCGACGCGAACCTGCCGACGGAGGCGTACCCGCCGGACGGGCGGGGCGACCAGGAGGGGCAGCGCAAGACGTTCTTCGGCAACGTCGCCAGACCGCGTTCCAACGCGTTCCTGCTGTATCACGCGCCGCACTGGTCGACCGGCACGAAGGCGACGCCGGTGCTGCTCGTCCACGGCGCGAACGACAACGCCGACCGCGCCTGGGCCAACCCGAACGAGGCCGGCGGCTTCGGCTGCGGCTCGTGGAACGGCTGCCCCACAACGGGTCTGATGCAGTACCTCGACGCCCGCGGCTACAAGGTGTTCGCGATCAACTTCCCGCACAAGCAGGGCGACAACTACTACCAGGCGCAGCTCGTCTCGGACGCGATCGCGGTCATCAAGGCGAAGCTCGCCGTCGCGAAGGTCGACCTGATCGGCTGGTCGAAGGGCGGCTTCCCGGCGCGGATGTACGCCTCCTCGGTGAAGCCGGCGTGGGGCCGCGCGTACCAGAACGACGTCCGCAAGCTGCTGCTGCTCGGCAACGCGAACAACGGCATCGACTGGTCGTGGCGGCACGGCACCGCGGGCGACGTCAGCGTCTGGCCGGAGTGCGGCGGCGCGCTGAACGCGCCCGCGGCCGTGTCGACGTACATGTGCTTCTCGCTGCTCTACGACCACCCGGAGCTGTCGTTCACCGGCACCGGCGCGAACAACACGTACCCGGGGCAGCGGCAGATGCTGAAGCGCTGGGACGGCACGTACGCCCTCGACGGGTCGCAGCAGGACTGGTTCACCGTGTACTACGGCGGCTGGGGCGCGACGTCGTACTCCCCCGGCGTCCAGGCCGCGATCGACCAGGGCTCGCTCGTGGACACCATCCGTACCGCGGGCGTGCCGGCCGCCGTGACGACGTACCTCCTCTGCGGCGGCTACCCCGACATCCCCGGCGTCTACAACGAGAACACCGGGCCCTCCGACGGCCTGCTGTTCCGCGCGTCCTGCGAGAGCACGACCGGCATCGGCACCGTCGGCGGCGTGACCACCGTGCTCTCCGACAACCACCTCAAGCTGGCCTGGGAGGCGACGGCCGTCGCCCAGATCGCCACCTGGCTGGGGTAGCCCGACCCGCCCCCGCGAGTCGCCGCGGGGATCGGCGCGGCGAGGTGACACCGCGCGGACCGCCGAACATGCTTGGATTCGGCTCGTCGGGACAGGTCGAGACGAGGTGAGCATGGTCCGCAACGGCATGACCGAGCAGCAGGAGGAGCGCCTCCGCGGCGCCGTCCGCGGCTGGCTCGCGGCGACTGACGAGCTGGCGTCCGCGGCCCGCGACAGCAGTGACCTGACGGAGGTCATGGAGCTGGCCGACCGGGCGACGCTGGCGCGGCTCACGTTCCACGGCGCGCTGGTCGAGCTCGGCTGGACGCCGCCGGCCAGACCGGCCCTCGCGCCGGATGGGTCGGAACCCCGCGACGCGGGGTAGCAGGCGGGGGTGTTCGCGATCGAGACCGCACGCAGTGGCCGGCACGTGGTGCTGGCCGTCAACGGCGAGGTCGACGTCGCCACCGCCCCGGCGTTGCGCCACCTGCTCACCGAGGCGCTCACCGAGTCGCCGAGCATCGTGATCGACCTCGACGCGGTGCCGTTCATGGACTCGACCGGGCTCGGCGTGCTCGTCGGCGCGTGCAACCGGGCGCGGGTCGCGGGCAGCACGCTCGTCCTCGCCCGCCCGCAGCCGATCGTCCGCAACGCCCTGCGCCTGGTGCAGGTCGACACCGTCATCGACGTCTACGACTCGCTGGAGGACGCGCTCGCGGTCGGGCCCGGCTGACCGAACCTCGCGAGCACGCGGTGGCTCTTGGTGTCACGAGGCCGCCACGCGACGCCTCCCGACTCGCGAGGAGCAGGCGTGACCCAGACCGCCGAACGCCCGACCGCCGAGACCCCGTACGCGGCACCAGAGCGGAGTCGGGCACGCGCGGTCGCCGTCGGGGCGTGGGACCGCGCGGTCCTCGCCGCCCGTCGGCTCAAGCGGTTCCGCGGCAAGCGGCTGGTCCGGCTCTGCCTCGTCCTCACGCTGCTCGGCCTGCTGGTCAGCGGGTACGCGGCCGAGCGGTACCGCCAGCCGGCGAAGGCCGGCCAGGAGCTGACGTTCGACGAGGCGCTGGACCTCGGCCGCAAGGGCGACATCTACCGGGCCGTGTTCAACGACTACGACAGCCGGATCATCGTCGACCGCTCCGGCGGCCCGTCGTGGCTGTCGTACCCCAAGAGCGACTCGCAGACCGGCACGCTGGTCGACGCGATGCGCGCGGGGAGGACACCGATCCGGTTCGAGAAGCAGAGCCTCAAGGCGACGGTCGGCTTCTACGAGCAGTTCCTGCTGCCGATCCTGGTGCTCGCGAACCTGTTCGGGCTGCTGTTCATGGCCGGGCGCGGCGAGGGCGGGGCACGCGAGTACAGCGAGTTCTCGAAGATGCGCGCGGGCGGCGGGCTCGAGTCGAGCGCGGGCGCGAGCGGGCGGCGCAAGGGCGTGCCGCCGGTGACGTTCGCGAACGTCGCGGGCGCCCAGACCGCCGTCGTGGAGCTGGCCGAGATCGTCGACTACCTGCGCGACCCGTCGCGGTTCGAGAAGGTCGGCGCGCTGCCGCCGAAGGGCGTGCTGCTGTTCGGCCCGCCCGGCTGCGGCAAGACGCTGCTCGCGCGGGCCGTCGCCGGCGAGGCGGGCGTGCCGTTCTACTCGCTGTCCGGCTCGGAGTTCGTGGAGTCGCTCGTCGGCGTCGGCGCGGCGCGGGTCCGCGACCTGTTCGAGATGGTGCGGCGCAACGCCCCCGCGATCGTGTTCATCGACGAGCTGGACGCGGCGGGCCGCAAGCGCGGCGCGGGCGTGGGCGGCGGCAACGACGAGCGCGAGCAGACGCTGAACCAGATGCTGGTCGAGATGGACGGCTTCCAGACGCAGTCCGGCGTCGTCGTCATCGGCGCGACGAACCGCCCCGACATCCTCGACCCGGCGCTGTTGCGGCCCGGCCGCTTCGACAGGCACATCACGGTCGACCGCCCGGACAGCAGCGGGCGCTTCGACATCCTCCGGCTCTACGCCGCCGACCGCCCGCTCGCCGCCGACGTGGACCTGGAGACGCTGGCGCGCAGGACTCCGGGCTTCACCGGCGCCGAGCTGGCGAACGTGTGGAACGAGGCCGCGCTGCTCACGGTCCGCGCGGGCAACGACGTCATCGCGATGCCGCAGCTCGACGAGGCCGTGCAACGCGTCCTCTCCGGGCCGAAGCGTTCCGGCGAGTCGTTGACGGTCGAGGAGCAGCAGCTCGTCGCGGTGCACGAGGCGGGTCACGCCGTCGTCGCGGCCGCGCTGCGCGACGCGAACGCCGTCGAACGCGTCTCCATCGCCCGCCGCGGCCTCGGCCTCGGCCACGCGGCGCTGCTCCGCGACGACCGGGTGCTGCTGCGCAAGTCCGAGATGGTCGACCAGATGGCCGTCGCGATCAGCGGCAAGAGCGCGGAGGAGGTGTTCTTCGGCGAGGCGAGCACCGGCGCCGAGGCGGACATCGAGAAGGCGACCGAGCTGGCCCGCGAGATGGCCGGGCGGTACGGCATGACCGACGGCATCGGCCCGGTCCGCGTCGTGGCGAAGGACTCCGAAGTGTTCCTCGGCCGCGACATGGCGGCGATGCAGATGGTCGCGCCCGCGACGCTGACCCAGCTCGACCTGGAGATCCGCGGCCTCATCGAGTCGGCCGAGACCCGTGCCCGCGACCTGGTGCTCGCGCACCGCGAGGTCGTCGCCGACCTGGCGAACGCGCTCGTCGCGGCGGAGACCGTCGAGGGCGCCGCGCTCGCGCCGTACCTCGCCCGCGTGGTCGACGCCGAGGCGCGCCGGACGGCACCGCGGCGGCGGCGCGCGACGGCGGCGGAGTAGCCGCGATGCGGTCGCGGAACGCCCGGGCGCTGGCCTGGGCCGTCGCCGTGGCGTTCGCCGTCCCGGCGGTCCCCGGGCACGCGGCGCCGAAGTGCGCGATCGACGTCGAGCTGCTGAACGCGTGGACCGCGGTGCCGGTGCCGCGCACGACCGGCCCGGTCGCCGTTGCGCAGGCCGACGACGACCCCTGCACGATGGTCGCGACCGACACCGCGCGGCACGCGTTCCGGACGAGCGACGGCGGGCTGCACTGGTCGCCGCCGATCACGCTCCCGGTGGCCGTCGACCGGCCGATCATGGCGACCCTGCCGGTCCTGCGCGTCGCCCTCGCGGTGTCCGCGGCGGACGGCGGCGGGCTGCTGGTGAGCGCCGACGCCGGGCAGTCGTACACGCGCGCCACCGGCCTCGACGGCGTCACCGTCCGGGCGCTGCACTGGGGGTCAGGGCAGATGTACGCGACCGGCAGCGGCGGCTCCGCGGTCCCGCCCGGGACCATCCCGCCCGCCGTGCCCCTGCCGGTGGCCGGGCCGTCGATGTGGACCTCGGCCGACTTCGGCGCGTCGTGGCGCCCGGTCCCCGCCTCCGTCGCGCTCGGCACGACCGTCGTCGTCACCGACCCGGGCCAGACCTCGCTCGTCTGGACCGACAGCGCCAACGCCGGCGGCGTCTGGCTCTCCGACGACAGCGGCGTCTCGTTCGTTCGCAAGAACGCGGCGGGCGCGAACGACATCGACACGTCGTTGCTCGACGGCGGCGGCAGCGTCACGCTCGCGTCGACGGCCGGGGGCCTGCAGCGCACCAGCAACGGCGGCGACACGTGGACGACGCTGCTCGCCGGCCTCGACGTCCGCGAGCTGGTCTTCGAGCACCGGCACCCGACGGCGTTCATGGTGGTCGCGGACGGGACCGTACGGCGTTCCGCCGACAGCGGGACGACGTCGCGCGCCGCGGCCGACGGCCTGCCGCCCGGCTGTGACCCGCACGGCCTCACCGGTGACCACTCGCAGCCTTCGGCGTTCCTGGTCACCTGCGCGAAGGACGGCAGGGCGTACCGGTACCGCTCGGACGGCAAGGACCTGCCCTACATCCCGCCCGGCGGCGACCCGCCGCCGATCGTCGCGCCCAGGCTGCCGCGCAGCCGGATGGCGCAGCTCGCGCAGATCGCCCTGCCCGAGGACACCGACGGCCAGTCGGCCGCGATCGCGTTCGACGGCCAGCTCCTCTACTACACGCTGGCCGCGGAGCAGGACACGATCCACCGCGTCGACGCGCGGACCGGCAGGGTCGCACCCGACCTCACCGTCGCCATCGGCAACACGATCGCCGGACTGACCTACGACTCCCTCCGGCACGTCCTCTACGTGCTCGACAAGTCGAGCACCATGTTCGAGGTCGACCTGCGCGACCTCCGGACGCGGGAGCTGTTCGTCGACCCGGTCGACCACCGGTCGCGGACGACGTCGTATAGCTTCGACGCGGCGCTCGGCCGGTTCCGCGCGGTCAACGAGATGACGACGTCGGTGTTCGAGATCGACATGCACGGCACCGTCGCGGCGAAGTGCGAGATGCCGTCGGCGCTGCTGTACCAGTACACCGGCGGCACGCCAGGCTTCCAGGACGGTGCCTCGTCGGGTCCGGCCGCCGTCGTCGCGTCCGGCGACGGCGGCGTCTACGTGCAGAACGAGGACGACGCGACGCTGGTCAGGTACAGCAGGTCCTGCGAGCCGCTCGCGGTGTTCGACCACCGGGTGTTCTCCGAATCGCGGCTGGAGAACGACCAGGTCGCCTGCGACACCACCACGTTCGACGTGCCCGCGGTCTGGATCCGGGACGCGACCGCGAAGGCGGCGTACGCGTTCGCGGTGCCCGGCGGGTACTGCGCGCTCGCGACGAAGATCCGCGTCACGACCAGCCCGACCGTCGCCAACACGGGCCGCGCACCGGTCTGCGCCGAGCTGCGGCTGGCCGGCAAGGACCTGCCGATCGCGGGCGAGGCCGTCGCGCTCTACGCGGGCCGCCACGAGGTGGGCACGGGCACGACCGGTCCCGACGGCGTCGCCTGCGCGACGTACCACCCGGCGGACTTCCCCGAGTACCAGACGCCCGCGCAGCCCGCCGCCGGGTCGCGGCCGATCGACCGCAGCGACCGCGAGCAGGTCGTCGCCAACTACGTCGGCACCCAGCGGTACCGGCCGGCGCGCGGCTTCGGGAGCGCCGTCGTGACGACGTTCGTGCCGCCGCTCGACCCGCTCGCCCCGCCGGCGGCGCCGCACCTCGCCCCGCCGGTCCCCGAGCCCGCGATCGTCGTCGCGCCGCCACCGCCGCTGCCGATCGCGCCGCCGCAGCCGCCGCCGCCCGCCTCGCAGCCACAGCCGCTGGCGCAGGCCCACCCGGGCGCGCAGCCCGGCGCGCTCGGCCAGCCGGGCGCGGCGGCGCAGCCTGGCGCCGCGGCGGAAAGCGAGGAAGATGTGCAAACGGCCGATCAGGCGGCAGATGTCCGGGAGTTCCGCGCGCGCAGCGCGCCACCCTCGCCGGAGCTGCCGATGGCGGTCGTGGGGTTCGCGTTCGCGGCGGCGCTGCTGGAGCAGCGGCGACGAAGGTCACGGGTACGGGAGGCAGGGGCATGAGGCACCGGCTCGCGGTATTTGCCGCGCTCGCACTGGCGGCGGGCGGGCTGGTCACGCCGTCGCACGCGTTCCTGCCCGGGTACTGCGACGCGGTCCCCGTGACCGCGCCGTCGCGCGCCCTCGTGTCGTACGCCTCCGCCGGCCAGGACGCGACGCGGCGCGCAGTCGCGCGCGCGGGCGGGCGCATCGTGGGCTCCGTTCCGCAGCTAGGTGTGGTCGAGGCGGCATTCGCCTCGCCTGCCGCGCGCGACGTGGCGGTCCCGGCCCTCGTGGCCGCCGGCGCGCGGGTGCAGCCCGAGAGCGTCTACGGCGTGACCAGGCGGCCGAACGACCCCTACGTGCCGTACCAGTGGGGGCTGCCGAAGATCGGCGCGTACCAGGCGTGGGACCGCGAGATCGGCACCACCAGCCCGGTCCTCGTCGCCGTGCTCGACACCGGCGTCGACCTGCGCCACCCGGACCTGCTCGGCCGGGTGACCGCCGGCCGCAACGTCGTCGACAACACCGACGACCCGAGCGACGACAACAGCCACGGCACGCACGTCGCCGGCATCATCGCGGCAGGGACGCAGAACCGCGTGGGCGTCGCCGGCATGTCGTGGGGCGCCCAGGTGCTGGCCGTGAAGGTGCTCTCCGCGGCCGGCTCCGGCAGCGACTGCGACATCATCCTGGGCATCCTCAGCGCCGCCGACGCGGGCGCGAAGGTGCTGAACATGAGCCTCGGCGCGGAGGGCGGGACCTGCGGCTTCCTGACCCAGGCGGCGATCAACTACGCGCGCGACAAGGGAGCGCTGCCGGTCGTCTCGTCCGGCAACGGCGCCAAGAAGGGCAACAAGACCAACTCCCCCGCCAACTGCGCCGGCGTGCTCGCCGTCGGCGCCACCGACTCGGCCGACCGGATCGCGACGTTCTCGACGTTCCAGCCCTACGTCGGGGTGAGCGCGCCCGGCGTCAACGTGCTGTCCACGTACTTCGACCCCAAGACGGGCAAGCACACGTACGCGAACCTGTCCGGGACGTCGATGGCGGCGCCGTTCGTCTCCGGCCTGGCCGCATTGATCCTGTCGAAACACAAGACCTGGACACCCGACCAGGTCGCCGCCCGGATCACGTCCACGGCCGACGACCGAGGGCGGAAGGGGCGGGACCCCTACTTCGGGGCCGGCCGGATCAACGCCGCGCGCGCGCTCGCGGGCTGAGCGACGGCCCGCATGTGGGGCACGGCGTCCGGGATGGCGTCCGGCAGCACGACGGTGGGGGGCGCGGCCGCCCGGGTGAGCGCGAGGTAGTGGTGCAGCACGGTGGCGAGGTCGGTCGCGAGCGCCGCCGACGTCGTCGCGAACTCCGCCCGCCGCGTACCGTCGCTGCCGGTCGCGTAGAGCACGGCGGCGCCGCCCTCGCAGACCAGGTCGAGGTAGCCGCCGTCGCCGCGGCCGTCGTCGCGGACCGCCAGCCTGCGGGCCTGGCTCGACCCGGCGCGCAACGACGCGAGCGACTGGGTCAGCGCCCAGACGGCCAGCTCGCCGCCCACGACCAGGCCCCCGTCGTACGCCTCGAGCAGGATCAGCGCCCCCGGCGCGCCCGCCCGGCGGACGGCGTAGATCTCGATCCGGCGGTCGCCAGGGACGGCGACGGTGACGCGCGCCACCCCGGACCAGACCTGGAGCATCTGATCAGCGTGAGGGCGGTGTGGCCGGGTGGACAGAGTCTTTTGTCACCTGCCCGCCACGGCCGCGACGTCACGCAGCGTGGTTACCGTGAACTCACAGTGCGCGTCGCTGGCCCAGCGCCGGGCCTGGTCGATGACCGCCACCACCTCGGGCCGGTGCGGCGTGTCGTCCTCGAACGCCACCACCAGGTGCCAGGTCGCGTCCGCGAACATCCCCGCGAGCGTGCCGCGGAGGACGTGCGGGAACCCGTCGTAGCCGTCGTCGGCAGCACGGACGATCGCGACCCGCCGATCGAGGTCCAGGACCGACAGCCGTACCGTCACCGCGCGTTTCACTCCCAACGATCCGCTCACCACGCCTACTACACGGTTGAGCGGCTCGTTGCTTACAGCGGCGCCGTCACAGCACGCAGATCTCGTCGACGGGCAGCCCGCCCAGCTTCTGGCAGTACACGTGCTCGCGGGGCCCGCGGTCGTCCCTCCCGGCCTCGGCCCCGATGCCGGCCGGACTGTCCACCCGGAGCGGCTTCGGGCGGGGCTTCGCGGCCACGGCCGGCGCCGGCCGCGCGGCGTGGCGGGGGCGCGCGGCGCGCGCGGCGGTGGCGTCCGCCCGTTGCGCCGACGGGGCTGGTCGGGTGAGGAACGTGACGGACGTCGCCTCGCGCGTCAGCGGCACCGCGACGGCCGGGCGGGCCGGGCGGGCGCCGCTCGGCGCGGGTGGGGCGTGCCAGGTCACGATGATCGGGATGGCCACCGCCGCCGGGAGCATCGCCCCCGCGAGCGCCACCCGCCGCCCGCGCCGGAGCACGCGGGTCCCGGCGAGCCAGCCGCCGAGCCAGCCCGCGAGCTGTTCGAGCACGACCAGCAGGCGGCTGCGCGCGCGGTGACGGCGGACGGCGAGTCGTACCGCCTCCTTGCGGGTCCGCGGCACGGCCTGCTCGGACGTGACGGCCTCGATGATCGCCTCGCGGTCCGCCGGCCGGAGCGCGGCGATGCCGCGAAACGCCCGCTGGAGCTCGATTCGTTCGGCGACCTGCCTGGGTACGTCGTCGTCAGCCGCGTGGTCCTCCGCCTGCGGGGCGTCGAGCATGCGGGCGTGGTGGCGGACCAGGTCGACGTGCAGGTTGCACGCGACCGGACCGGCCCAGCGCAGCAGGTCACTGGCGGAGGCGAACGTGACATGGTTGGCGAGCGCGCGCAGCGCCACCTCCTGGACGATGTCGTCCGCCGAGGCGCGGTCGAGCCCCCGCCGGAACAGCAACGCGCGCAACCGCCGTTCGACGTCCGGCCAGACCGTCTCGAAGGCCGGACCGATCACCGCCCGCCCCTCGCCGGAGGCTTCCGCCCCCTCACCCCTCTGGAGGTCCATCGTGCGCCGCCTACTCCTCGGTGTCGCCCTGCTCGTCCCCGTCGCCGGCCCCCCCGCGGCGTCCAGTGTCGCGGGTGGTAGCGACGACTGCTACTACTACGCCGTCGACGCTCCTCCGGTCAGCCCGGAGGGACGCCTCTGCCCCCCGATGGGCAGCGCCATCCGCGGGTTGCTGCCGCCGGGGGTGTAATCACCTGCGTTCCTCAGCGTGTACTTCTGCGTCGGACACCAGATGCCTGGCTCCGAGCCCCGGGATTTGCCCGCGGCGCGGACGTCCGGTGGTACGCGCGCTGGGGCCGCGGGTGCCGGACGGACGGGGGCGCGTCCTGCGGGGGACGCGCCCCCCTTTCCGTTCGCGGCGTCGAGAGTCGGCCGGCCAGAGATGCCTAGGACGGATGACGGCGCAGGTGCTCGAGCAGGGCACGGGTGTCCGCCGGTGAACGGAGGCGGATCACGTCGACGTGCGCCCAGCGCGGGTCCGTCGTCGCCTGCTCGTAGTTGGCTCGGCACAAGGGGTGCTGCTGCCAGGACCAGCGGATCGGGTGGCCGGGCTCGAGCAGGTTGCGCCAGCGCTCGCGGTTGCCGTTCCAGAGCTCGTGGCGGAACAGCAGCCGACCGGTCGTCCGCCGGATCGTCCGCCAGGTCCCCACCCAGCGCGGGTAGTCGAGCCAGACGAACGTGGTGGCGCGCGACCAGGTCACCTCCCGAGTCCGGGAGTAGTTGCCATCCAGCACCCAGCGCTCACCCTGGGTCGCGACCGCGACGGAGGCGACGAACTCGTCTTCGGGCGTCGCGGTCCAGCCGGGGCCGTGGAAGTGCGCGTCCAGCTCGATGTGCGGCGCGTCCAGGCGCCGGGCCAGCTCGCGGGCGAGCGTCGACTTGCCGGAGCCGGAGACGCCGCCGACGACGATCCGGGGTCCGAGCGCGACCGGCCCGGTCAGTGCGCCGCCTCGTCCCAGTGGCGGCCGACGCCGACGGAGACCTCCAGCGGCACGGTCATGTCGTACGCGCCGCCCATCTCCTCCCGCACCATCGCCTCCAGCCGCTCGCGCTCGCCGGGCGCGACCTCGAGGACCAGCTCGTCGTGCACCTGGAGCAGCAGCCGGGACGCGAGGCCGTCCGCCGCGAGCCGCGCGTGGACTCGTAGCATCGCGATCTTGATGATGTCGGCGGCCGAGCCCTGGATGGGAGCGTTCAACGCCATCCGCTCGGCCATCTGCCGCCGCTGGCTGTTGTCGCTGGCCAGGTCGGGGAGGTAGCGGCGGCGGCCGAGGATGGTCTCGGTGTAGCCGTTCAGCCGGGCGACCTGGACCACCTCGTGCAGGTAGTCCCGCACCCCGCCGAAGCGCGCGAAGTACGCCTCCATCTGCTCCTTGGCCTCGTCCGGCGTGATCTGCAGCTGCTGGGCGAGGCCGTACGCGGAGAGGCCGTAGACCAGGCCGTACGTCATCGCCTTGACCCGCCGGCGCAGCTCGGAGTCGACCTCGGCGATCGGCAGGCCGAACGCCTGGGAGGCGACGTAGGTGTGCAGGTCCTCCCCCGACGCGAACGCCTGCCGCAGCCCGTCGTCGTCGGACAGGTGCGCCATGATCCGCATCTCGATCTGGCTGTAGTCGGCGGTCATCAGCGACTCGAACCCCTCGCCGGGGACGAACGCCTGCCTGATCTCGCGGCCCGCGGCGGTGCGGACGGGGATGTTCTGGAGGTTCGGGTCGGTGGACGAGAGCCGGCCGGTGGCGGCGATGGTCTGCTCGTACGTCGTGTGGATGCGGCCGACGTCGTCGACCGCGGGCATCAGCTGCTTGGCGACGACGGTCCAGAGCCGGGTGACGTCGCGGTGCCTCAGCAGGCACTCGATCACCGGGTGGTCCGTCTGCGTCGCCAGCCAACCCAGCGCGTCGGCGTCGGTGGTGTAGCCGGTCTTGATCTTCTTGGTCTTGGGCAGGCCGAGCTCGCCGAACAGGATCTCCTGCAGCTGCTTCGGCGAGCCGAGGTTGAACTCCCGGCCGATGCACGCGTACGCGTCCTGCGCGGCCTGCTTGACCTGCTCGGCGAGCCGCGCCTCCAGCATGGCGAGGTGGTCCGGGTCGACGGCGATGCCGATCCGCTCCATGTCGGCGAGGACGCGGACCAGCGGCAGCTCGACGGTACGGAGCAGCGCGGTGCCGCCGCGGCGTTCGACGTCGGCGTCCAGCGACGTCGCGAGGTCGGCGACGGCGCGGGCGCGCAGGACGGCGTCGGTCGCCTCGCCCGCCTCGGTCGAGCCGTCGAGGGAGAGCTGGCCCGAGTCCTCCCCCTCGGTCCGCAGCTCTCTGCGGAGATACCGGAGGGCGAGGTCGCGGAGGTCGAACGACTGCTGCCCGGGCAGCGCGAGGTACGCCGCGAGCGCGGTGTCCGACGTGGCACCGGCGAGGTCCCAGCCGCGCGCCCAGAGGGCCAGCAGCGGGCCCTTGCCGCCGTGGACCGCCTTGGCGCGGGAGTCGTCGGCGAGCCAGGCCGCGAGCGCGGTCTCGTCGTGCTGGTCGAGGTCGCGGACCTCGACGTACCCGCCCGCGCCGCCCTCGCCGGCCAGCGCGATGCCGTGCAGGTCGCCGGTGCCGCGCCCCCAGGTGCCGCGGAAGTGCAGGCCCACGCGAACGGCCGGGTTGAGCTCGCCGAGCCACCGCGCGACCTCCCCGGTGCCGAGGGTCCGGACGTCGACGTCGAACCCCTCCTCGGCCTCCGGCTCGACGCTCTGCAACGTCGCGTAGAGGCGCTCGCGGAGGACACGGAACTGGAGGGTGTCGAACAGCTTGTGTACCTCGTCGCGGTCCCACGGCCCCATCCGCAGGTCCTCGGGACCGACGTCGAGCGGCACGTCGCGGCGCAGCTCGGTCAGCTCGCGGTTGCGCATGACGGACGCCAGGTGCTCGCGGACGGCGATGCCGACCTTGCCGGGGATCTCGTCGACCCGGTCGCACATCGCGTCGAGGTTCTCGAACTGCTGGACCAGCTTGATCGCGGTCTTCTCCCCGACGCCGGGGATGTTCGGGAGGTTGTCGCTCGGGTCGCCGCGCAGCGCGGCGAAGTCGGGGTACTGCGCGGGCGTCAGGCCGTACTTGGCCATCACCTCGGCGGGCGTGAAGCGGGTCATGTCGCTGATCCCCTTGCGGGTCATCAGCACGGTGATCCGGTCGTCGACGAGCTGGTACGCGTCCCTGTCGCCGGTCACGATCAGCACGTCCATGTCCTGGTCGCGCGCCTGGCAGGCAAGGGTCGCGATCGCGTCGTCGGCCTCGTACCCGGCGGCCTGCACGGTCGGGATGCGCAGCGCCTCCAGCACCTCCCGGATCAACGACACCTGGCCGCGGAAGTCGCTCGGCGTCTCGCTGCGCGTCGCCTTGTAGTCGGCGTACGCCTCGTGCCGGAACGTCGGCCCGCTCAGGTCGAACGCGACGGCGACGTGTGTCGGCCGCTCGTCGCGGAGGACGTTGATCAGCATGGCGGTGAAGCCGTAGACGGCGTTGGTGGGCTGGCCGGTCGTGGTCGAGAAGTTCTCCACGGGGAGGGCGAAGAACGCGCGGTAGGCCAGCGAGTGGCCGTCCAGGAGGAGGAGGCGCTGGCGTTCTTCCGGGGCGGTGGGCACGTCGTTCATCCTAGAGTCGGGGTGTGACAGGCGGAGCGTTCGAGAACGAGGCCCAGGTCGTCGCGGCGCTCCAGGAGTCGACGCGCGGGACGCTCGGCGAGCGGATGGGCATCGTGATCACGTCCGCGTCCCGGGAACGCGTGGTCGGCACGATGCCGGTCGAGGGCAACACCCAGCCGTACGGCCTCCTGCACGGCGGCGCGTCCTGCGTGCTGGCCGAGAGCCTGGCGTCGCTCGGTGCGGCGTTGCACGGCTGGCCAGACCGGATCGCGATGGGCGTCGACATCAACGCGACCCACCACCGGGGCGTGCGGTCCGGGATCGTGACGGGGACGGCGACGCCGCTGCACCAGGGGCGGACCGTCGCGACCTGGGCCGTGACGATCGTCGACGAGGAGGGGCGGCTCGTGTGCAGCGCCCGCCTGACGTGCGCGCTGAGAGAGAGCTAGTCCCGCTTCTGCGGAACGGCGATCGGCCGGGTCGCCAGGCGGCGGATCGTGGCCCGGCGGGGGACGTGCAGCTCGCGGCGCAGCAGCGACGCGCGGGCCTCCGGCGAGCCGAGGCGGCGCCGCAGCGCGGCGACGCTGGCCACCCGGCGGACGACGAGGGGGGCGAAGCCGAGGCGGGCGTAGAACCGGTTCGCCTCGCGGTGCTGCGGGAACACGCTGACGATCACGCTCTCGGCGTCGAGCTCGTCGGCGTACCCGACGGCCGCGGCCACCAGCGCCTTGCCGGCGCCGCGGCGGCGGTGCGCGTCGGCGACGCACATCGCGGTCAGCTCCACCGACGAGGAGTCGGCGAGCAGCGTCGGCGGCGTACGGCAGAGCTGGGCCATGCCGATGATCTCGTCCTCGACCACCGCGACGACGACCCGGGTCGCGTCGTCGGCGAGCGCGAGCTCGAACCGGCCCGCGGCGAGGTCCGGAGTCTCGACGGCGTTCCCCCGGCGGCGCAGCCCCTCCTCGCGGAGCTGCTCCCACAGCGCGACGAGGGCAGGTACGTCCCCGGGCACCGCCCTACGTACGCTCACGGCCGAACGCGACACGGAGCCTCCCTCGCTGGATCTGCTGGGTGCGAGCCTCCCCCGGCCGACTGACCGAAGACTAGCCGCTGCCGAGGGTGACCGTAACCCGTTCGTTATCAAGCGTGAAAGTCGACCAGCGCGCGGAGCCGTTCGACGTGCTCCCGCCTGGTCTGCGTCGCGCCGACCGAGACCCGGATCGTCAGGTTGTCGCCGAGCCTGGTGTGCGTGAGGTACGCCTCCCCCGTGCCGTTCAGCGCGTCGAGCAGCGCCTGCGTCCTGGCGTCGCCCTCGACGTGGCGGAAGCAGACGAGGTTGAGCGGCGGGGGCACCGAGAGGACGAGGCGCGGGTCGGCGTCGATCCAGGCCGCCAGCTCCTGCGCGAGCGCGACGTGCTCGCGGACGTGGTGGCGCAGCCCCTCGGCGCCGTAGTGGCGGATGACGAACCAGAGCTTCAGCGCCCGGAACCGCCGCCCCAGCGGGATCTGCCAGTCCCGGTAGTCGACGACCGCGCCGCTGTCCGAGGCGGCGTTGCGGAGGTACTCGGGCACGATCGACAGCGCGCGGGTGAGCGCGGCCCGGTCGGCGACGTAGAACGCGTCGCAGTCGAACGACGTGAACATCCACTTGTGCGGGTTGAAGCAGTACGAGTCGGCGCGGTCCAGGCCGTCGTGGATCCAGCGGTACTCGGGGCAGACGGCGGCGGTGCCGGACATAGCGGCGTCGACGTGCAGCCAGGCGTTCGTTCCGACCAGGGCCGCCGCGATGGCAGGGAGCGGGTCGACGGCGTTCGACGAGGTCGTGCCGACGGTGGCGACGACGTAGGTGGGCCGCAGCCCGGCCTCGACGTCCGCGGCGAGCAGCGTTGCCAGGGCGTCCGGGCGCATCGCGAACGCGGCGTCCACCGGGACCTGGCGGAGATTCGCCGGGTCGAGCCCGGCGACCCGCCACGCCTTCTCGACGGAGGAGTGGGCCTGGGTCGAGGTGTAGCCGGCGAGGGTGCCGTACGGCGCCCCGGCGCGTTCGCGGGCCGCGATCAGGGCGCAGAGCGTCGCGCTGGACGCGCTGTCCTGGATGACGCCGCCGCCGGCACCGGTCGACCGGAACCGCTCGGGCAGCGCGAGGAGGTCGACCACCCAGTCGAGGACGTGCGTCTCCAGCTCGGTCACGGCCGGGCTGGTCGCCCAGAGCATGCCCTGGACGCCGAGGCCGGTGGAGACGAGGTCGCCGAGGATCGCGGGGCCCGAGCCGTTGCACGGGAAGAAGCCATAGAAGTTCGGCGACTGCCAGTGCGTGATGCCCGGCATGACGACCTCGTCGAGGTCGCGGAGCATCGCCGCGAACGGTTCCCCGCGCTCCGGCGGCGCGGGCGGCAGCGCGGCCCTGACGGCGCCCGGCTCGACGGCGCTCGCGACCGGCAGGTCACCGACCCGGTCGAGGTAGTCGGCGACCCAGTCGACCACGGCCCGGCCGTGGGCGCGGAACTCGTCGGAGGTCATGTGGAACGACTCGCGCGGCGCTGCCATGCCTCGTGACACTACGCGCGCGACCCGCTCAAGATCGTTGCGCCGCAGCGGAAATCCGACCGTTGACGGGCGCGTGCGGCGGGACTAACTTGGCGCAGGCCCGCGTCGCATGCCGGCACCCCTCCCCTTCCACCGGGGTGCCGCCCTGCGCCGCGCGGCCGCGAGGCCCGGGACGCCGAGTAGAGAACACCGAGGGACGGGGAAGTCCTCGGCGGAGCCAAAGGCATCCCGGGTTTCGGCAACTTCCGGGCCGGATCCGCGCTAGTCCTCGCCGAGGTACGCCTTGCGCACCTGCTCGTTGCCGAGCAGCTTGCGGCCCTCGTCGGCGAGGACGATCGAGCCGGTCTCGATGACGTACCCCTGGTCGGCGAGGGTGAGCGCGGCCTGCGCGTTCTGCTCGACCAGCAGGATCGTGGTGCCGGAGTCCTTCAGCGTGCGAATGGTCGAGAAGATGCGTTCCATCATGATCGGCGACAGCCCCATCGACGGCTCGTCCAGCATCAGCAGCCGCGGCCGCGACATCATCGCCCGGCCCATCGCGAGCATCTGCTGCTCGCCGCCGGAGAGCGTGCCGGCGGCCTGCGTCGAGCGTTCGCCGAGGACCGGGAACAGCTCGTAGACGCGCGCGATGTCCTCGCCGACGGCGGCGCGGTCGCGGCGGGTGAACGCGCCGAGCTCGAGGTTCTCGGCGACGGTCATCCGGGGGAAGATCTTGCGCCCCTCCGGCGAGTGGGCGATGCCGCGCTTGACGATCTCGTGCGCGGGGCGACCGTCGATGCGTTCGCCCTCGAACCACACCTCGCCGGAGACGGCCGGGAGCAGGCCCGAGAGGGTACGCAGCGTCGTCGTCTTGCCCGCGCCGTTGCCGCCGATCAGGGTCACGACCTGGCCCGCGCCGACCGAGAACGAGATGCCCTTGACGGCCTCGATCTTGCCGTACGAGACCCGCAGGTCGCGGACCTCCAGCATCGCCTCGGTCACGACGCGGCCTCTCCGGTTGCGGGCGTGCCGAGGTACGCCTCGACGACGCGCGGGTCGGCCTGCACCTCGGTGGGCGTGCCCTCGACCAGCTTCCGGCCCTGGACCAGGACCGCGACCCGGTCGCAGAGGTTGAAGATGAACTTCATGTCGTGCTCGATCACGACGACCGCGAGGCCGTTGTCGCGGACCTTGCGGACCAGCTGCATCGCGGCGATGGTCTCCTGCGGGTTCATGCCGGCAGTCGGCTCGTCGAGCAGCAGCAGGCCCGGGTCGGTCGCCAGCGCGCGGGCGATCTCCAGGCGGCGCTGGTCGCCGTACGGGAGGTTCTTGGCGAGCGTGTCGATGGCGCGGCCGAGGCTGACGAACTCCAGCAGCTCCCTGGCGCGTTCCTCCGACTCCCGCTCCTCGCGCCGGTACCGCGGGCCGTGCAGGACCACGGACGCGACACCTGCCCGGGTCCGGCAGTGGCGGCCGACGAGGACGTTCTCCAGGGCGGTCATGTTCGGGAAGAGCCGGATGTTCTGGAACGTCCTGGCGAGGCCCTGCGCGGTGATCTCGTACGGCTTCCCGGTGAGCGGCCGGCCGCGGTAGACGATCCGCCCCTCGGTCGGGACCTCCATGCCGGTGAGGCAGTTGAAGAACGTCGTCTTGCCCGCGCCGTTCGGACCGATCAGGCCGACGATCTCGCGGTCGTTGACGACGAAGTCGACCTCGTTGACGGCGGTCAGGCCGCCGAAGCGCTTGACGACGCTCTCGGCTTGGAGGACCACGCCGGTCATCGTCGGGGTCACCGGCTCGGCACTCATGTCGCCACCGGGGCGCCGGGCGGTGCCGCCATCGCGTCCCCACCGCTGTCGGCGTCGTGGAACTCCCGTTGGCGGCGGCGGTTCGGGACGATGCCCTCCGGCCGGAACCGCATCATCAGGATCAGCGCGATGCCGAACACGAGGATCCGCTTCTCCTGGAAGAAGCGGAGCTTCTCCGGCAGCACGATGAGCAGCGTTGACCCGAGCAGCGCGCCGCCGATGGTGCCCATGCCGCCGAGGACGACGGCCGCGAGCAGCAGGATCGACTGGTTGAAGTCGTACGACGTCGGGTCGACCTGGGTCGCGAGGTGCGCGTTGAGGGTGCCCGCGGCGCCGGCGAGGAAGGCGCCGATCGCGAACGCGAGCAACTTCAGCCGGACGGTGTTGACGCCCATCGCGGCGGCCGCGGTCTCGTCCTCGCGGATGGCGACCCAGGCCCGGCCGATGCGGCTCTGGTTCAGCCGGACGAAGATCAGCACGACGACGACGATGAGCAGCAGCTCGGCCCAGAAGTAGTTGGCGAAGTAGCCGATCTTCACGCCGAGGAACGTGTGCGCGTCGCCGAAGTCGAAGCCGCCCACCTTGAGGTTCGGGATGCCAGGGATGCCGTTGGGTCCGTTGGTGATCTTCGGGCCGGCCTGGCCGTCGAGGTTGTTCGCCGTGATGCGGAAGATCTCGCCGAACGCGAGGGTGACGATCGCCAGGTAGTCGCCGCGCAACCGCAGCGTCGGCGCGCCGATCAGCACGCCGAACGTCGCGGCCACCAGCGCACCCAGCACCACAACGGCCAGGAACGGCAGGTGCACGTGTGCGTTGGACGCGGTCGCGCCGGAGAATGTCGCGCCGACGTACGCGCCGACGCCGAAGAACGCGATGTAGCCGAGGTCGAGCAGCCCGGCCAGGCCGACGACGACGTTGAGGCCGATCGCGGCGGCGGCGAACACACCGACCGAGGCGCCGACGCGCAGCCAGTAGTCGCTGCCGTTCTGGGTGAACGGGAACACCGCGGCGCTGATCAGGGCCGCGGCAAGCGTGACCGTGCGGTAGCGCTCGGCGGCCCGCTGGAACCACGCGACGATGCCGAGCCGGGCCAGTGCGAGCACCCCGAACACGATCGCCACCAGGAAGCAGATGAACTGCCCGGACGACTCGATCTTCAGGCCCTCGACGACGAGGGCCAGCACCCCGCCGAGGACCGCGATGATCGCGAGCAGGCCGAGCCATGGCGGTCCGTCCGACAGGGCGGGCGGCGTGTCGTCGTCCGGCAGGGCGGAGAGCCCGGCCAGCAGCGCGAACGCGCCGACCAGCGTGAGCCACGCGCCGAACGAGACGTTGACGATCCCGCCGCCCTCGTTCGCGATCGAGATGGTCGTGTACAGAGCGATGCCGAGGCAGCCGAACGCTGCCAGCTCGCCCGCCCGCCGCCGGCCGTGCAACGGCACCAGCTCGAGCAGGCCGCCCAGCGCGAGCAGCAGGCAGTAGAGCCGGGTGCCCCCGGGGTACGCCAGCGTCATCTGGCCGGGGAAGCCGGCGAACGTGGCCCATGGTGAGAAGCAGCCGACGAGGACCAGCACGAGGCCGCCGAGGGCGACCGGACGGCGCGCCGGGCCGAGCTGGGCTCCGAGACGTTCGGCCGAAGCGCGGATCCGGATCAGAGTGGTGATCACGCGCGGCTCGTCACGCGCTCGCCGAGCAGGCCGGCCGGCCGGAAGACCAGCACGATGATGAGGACGACGAACGCCCACACGTCCTTCCACGCGCCGCCGTCGAGCGGGTTCGGCGCGTACTGCGTCGCCATGACCTCGACGATGCCGATGAGGAAGCCGCCGAGGACGGCGCCCGCGATGTTGCCGATGCCACCGAGCACCGCCGCGGTGAACGCCTTGATGCCGGCGACGAAGCCCATCTTGAAGCCGATGGTGCCGACCTGGAGCCCCTGCATCACGCCGGCCGCGCCCGCGAGAGAGGCGCCGAGCACGAACGCGATGACGATGATCTTGTTGGTGTCGATGCCCATGAGCTGCGCGGTGTCGCGGTCCTGCGCGGTGGCCTGCATCGCCTTGCCGGTACGGCTGCGCCGGACGAACGTCGACAGCGCGATCATCAGCACGATCGCGGCCACGACGACGAACATGTCGACGGCCGAGATCTGCACGCCCCCGTTGTGCACTGTCCTGCCGGCGACCTTCGTGGTCGTGCCGCCGATATAGATGTTCTTGGCGGAGATGAGCTGCGGGAACGGCCGGTCGCTCTTCGCGCCGCCGTCGAAGTAGTAGAGGCGGACCAGCTCCTGGAGGAACAGCGACACGCCGATCGCCGTGATGAGCGGGGCGAGCCGGGGGGCGTTGCGCAGCGGCCGGTAGGCGAACCGTTCCATGATCACCGCGGTCGCCACGCTGGTCGCGATCGCCGCCAGCAGCACCAGCACGAGCGCAATCGGCGCCGGCACGCCGTCCGGCAGGACCTTCGTGTAGAACGCCAGGCCGCCGAACGCGCCGATCATGAACACCTCGCCGTGGGCGAAGTTGATCAGCTGGATGATGCCGTACACCATCGTGTAGCCGAGGGCGATCAGGCCGTACAGCGCGCCGAGCACGATTCCGTTGACAAGCTGCTGCGCGAACTGGCTCACGCTGCCTCCGGGTCCAAACGAGGGGCAGAGCGTAGAACGCCCTGCCCCTCGTTCGCCGACGAACGGTCTACTTGAAGGTGTCGGTCTTCTTCGCGACCCACTTCTTGTTGTCGACCGTGTAGACGGTGAGCACCTTGGTCGTGGTGTCGCCGTACGCGTCGAACGCGACCTGGCCGGTCACACCGGAGATCGTGGTGTTCTGCACGGCGTCGATCACCGACTTGCGGACGGTGTCGTCGATCGCGGTCTTGCCGGGGAGCGTCTTCGACAGCGCCTCGATGATGACGTTCGCCGCGTCGTACGCGTAGGCGCCGTACGCCTCGAACGGCTCGCTGTAGCCGGCCGCCTTGTACGCGGTCACGAACGCCTGCGCGGACGCGAGCGACTCGGTCGGCGCGCCGACGGAGGTGGACAGGTCACCCTGGACGCCGCCGTTGTCGATGAACTTCTGCGAGTAGATGCCGTCACCGCCCATGACCGGGCCGGTGAAGCCCGCCGCGTGCAGCTGCTTGGACAGCGGCGCCGCCTCGGGGAACTCGCCGCCGTAGTACACGGCGTCCGGCTTGTCGGCCCGGATCTTCGTGACCACGCCGGAGAAGATCTTGTCGCCCGGGTTGACGGTCTCGGTGCTGGTGACCGTGCCGCCGTTCTTCGTGAACTCGGCCGCGACGGCCGTGGCCAGGCCCTGGCCGTAGGTCTTCTTGTCGTGGACGATCGCGAGCTTCTTGACGCCCGTGCTCGCGAGGTACTGCGCGGCGAACGGCCCCTGGACGTCGTCCGTGGTCGCGACGCGGAAGTAGTTGGAGTAGACGCGCTTCTGGTTCGGCAGCTTGTCGCGGCCGGTCAGCGCCACACCGGTGTTGGCCGGCGAGATCTGGACGATGTTGCCGCTCTGGAGGACCGGCGCCACCTGCTGGGCGACGCTGGAGTTCAGCGTGCCGACGACGCCGACGACCTGCGCGTCGCTCTTGAGCTTGGCGGCGACCTGCGCGCCGACGTTCGCGGTGGCGGTGTCGTCCTCGGCCGCGAGCTGGAGCGTCCAGCCGTTGACCTTCTTGGCGTCGTTCGCCTGCTTGATGGCGAGGTCCACGCCGTTCTTGATGCCGAGACCCAGCGCGGAGAGGTCGCCCGAGAGCGGGGCGATCACGCCGATCTTGGCTACCTTGTTGGTGGTGCCGGTGTTCCCGGTGTTCTCCTTCTTCGTGCCGCACGCGGCGAGGACGAGACCACCGATCACGACGGGTGCTGCGAGCTTGATGAGCCGGCGCTGTCGCACTCGGACTCCCTCCTCCACTACTCCGACCGCCGGCCCCGTGGCCGGCGTACCCGCCCGCTTGTCACGGGAGGCACCCGGAAACCTATCCTCCGAGCGTGATCTCGCGCAGCAAGGTCGCGTTGCGCGCAACCATGTCGTGACGTAACTGTGCGCTGTCAACCGGCGACAGTACGTCTCAGCCCCGGGCGGGGCCATGGTTCAGCCCTCGGGCAGGTCGGCGCCCGACAGGACCAGCTCGGCGACTGCCCGCATGGTCATCCGGCGGTCCATCGACCCCCGCTGGATCCACCGGAACGCCTCGGGCTCGCTCATGCCGTGCTCACTCATCAGCACGCCCTTGGCGCGTTCGACGAGCTTGCGCGCCTCGAGCCGGCCGTTCAGGTCGTCGACCTCCGCCTCGAGCCCGACCAGCTCGCTGTACCTGGACAGCGCCATCTCGATGGTCGGGAGCAGGTCCTTCTTCTGGAACGGCTTGACGAGGTACGCCATCGCGCCCGCCTCGCGCGCCTTCTCCACCAGGTCGCGCTGGCTGAACGCCGTCAGGATGATCACCGGCGCGATCCGCTCGCGGGCGATGCGCTCCGCCGCCGCGATGCCGTCAAGGACCGGCATCTTGACGTCCAGGATCACCAGCTCGGGCCGCAGCCGCAGCGCCATGTCCACGGCGGTCTGGCCGTCGCCGGCCTCGCCGCAGACGTCGTACCCCTCCTCCTCGAGCATCTCGCGCAGGTCGAGGCGGATGAGCGCCTCGTCCTCGGCGATCAGCACGCGGCGCGCGGTGGGGTCGGGCGTCGTCACGGCTCGCAGCCTACCGACGCCGGTCTCGCCGGCGGAGTCGCCGGCGACTCGCCGGTAGAGTCGCCGGCAAGCGGCGGTGGCGGAACGGCATACGCGGCGGGCTCAAACCCCGCTGCCCGCAAGGGCTTGAGGGTTCGACTCCCTCCCGCCGCACGGGACGGCTCCGGTGTCACGCGGACACCAGCCCGGTGGGGCCACGCGGCCGGCTGGTCAGGATGGTGCCGTCGGGGCGGGTGACGTCGAGCGTGCCGTCCGGGTGCAGGACCAGCGCGTGGGCGCGGTCATGGACCAGGTGGTGGTGGTAGCGGCAGAGCAGCGCGAGGTTGGCGGCGTCGGTGCGGCCGCCCGCGCGCCAGTGCACGACGTGGTGGACCTCGCAGAACGCCGCTCGCCGCCGGCAGCCCGGGTAGCGGCAGTGGCCGTCGCGCAGCGCCACGAACTTCCGCAGCGACGCCGGGACCTGGCGGGTCGCGCGCCCGAGCGACAGCGGCACGCCGGCCGGGTCCAGGACGAGCCGGCGCCAGCGCGCGTCGCAGGCGAGCCGCTCGAACGCCGCGGGCGGGAGCGGCCCGGAGTCCGCGAGCACCGGCGGGCCGGCCGGACCGACGTCGGCGGCGCCGTTGCCGGCGAGGGCCGAAGCCGGGGCGTGGACGACGATCTCCGGCCGGTGAGCACCGGTGGTCGGGACGAGGTCGTGCGAACGCGCCAGCTCGACCAGCTCGACGAGGGCGTCGGCGCGCTGCTGGTCGCGGGTCCTGGCGTCGTCGTACGGGTTCGCGGCGAGCATCGCCTCCAACGCCGCGGAGACGACGCCGTACCCCTCCGGGTCGAGCATCCCCTGGATGCTGCCCATGCCCTCGTACGTCTCCGCGACGGAGAGCCAGCGGGCGTCGTAGCGGCGCTGCGAGTCCGCCTCGTAGGTCGCCGCCGCGGCCGTGGCGACCCAGTGCTTGACGAACGTGAGGTACCGCGCGGAGTCGAGGCGGCGTGCGTGGGTGACGAGGAACGGCTCCGCCTCGGCCACGACCGCGGCCGGCACGTGCCGCGTCTGTGCGCTGAGGACGCGGACGTGGGCAACGGTCACCGCGCCGGAACGCAGCGCCGCCGCCATGGCCGGCAGCCGCCCCAGCGTCCTGGCGAGGCCGACCAGCGCCCGGGACTCGCGGTCCGCGACACCGGTGTGCTCCTGTAGCCAGCAGGCCGTCGACGGCGAGCCGAACGCGTCGGCGCCGTCGCGGGCGGCGAACTCGCGGACGGCGTCCGCCTGCGCGGCGGCCGCGCGCCGGACCAGCTGTTCGAGTGCGACGAGCCGCTCGCCGAGTGCCGCGAGGCCGAGCGAGCGCGGCCGGACGTAGAGGAACGCGACGACGTCGGCGGGCAGCCCGCCCGCCGTCTCCGTCCCCGCCGTCTTCTCCATGCGAACGACCCTACGGAGGGGGTGTGACAAAAACGTCGCGGCCCGCGCCGCCGGCTCGCAGGAGCCTCGCGGAACCCGCTACGGCGTCATGCGGCCGTGGACGACGTTCGCCAGCAGGCAGGGGCCGTACGGGTGGCCGTCGATCCACACCTGGATGCAGAGGCACTCGTCGTCGCTGCAGCACGCGTACCGGCAGTTCTCCGCGGCGGATGCCGGGAGCGCAACGGCTCCCATTCCGGTGACCATGGCGGCGGTGAGGAAGAGCGAGGCGAAGCGGCGGTTCATGGGTGGGCTCCTTCGATGGTGACGGGTGGGATGGCGGGCTCGGCGCCGGGTGTCGTGACGGAACGGTCGGGCCCGGGCGGTCTCCCGCAGCCCTGGTGCGGGCTGACGTCCAGCGGGTCGCCGACCTCGATCCAGGCGCCCTGGCGGACGCAGCGGGCGGCGAAGTCCTGGGGCGGCTCCGGCGGGCGGTCGTCGGTGACGCTGGCCCGGACGGAGTGGTCGTCGTTGCGCACCCCCACGCCGACGACCTCGTGGTGGTGGCCACGGGCTACGGGGGCTGCCGAAGGGCGCCGGCCCGCGCCCGGCGACGACCGGACGCCGGAACGTCCGGCGGCGCGCCGGGCCGTCACGAGGCCGTGCCCGACAACGGTCTCCCTGCTGGCGGCGTCGGTGATCCCGCCGCGCGCGCCGTGCGGCAGCGGCACACCCGGCCCGGGGCCGGAGACCGGCAGGTGGAGGACCGAGCCGGCCACGACGATCGCCGCGACCGGCAACGTGGCGAGGGAGACGCGGGTACGGCGCAGCGTCGCGACGCCCCCGGCCGCGGCGGAGAGCGCGGCGGTGAGGGCGACGCGCATCGCGCCGCGCGCCCGGGCGAGCGCCGACTCGGCGGCCTTGTACGTCAGCCCCCTGCGGCTGCAGATCTGCGCCATCGACAGGCCGTGCGCGCGGTCCACCAGGACGGCGCGCTGCCGGTCGGGCAGGGTGGAGAGCAGGTCGGCGAGAACGGCGGCGTCGGCCGCGCGGCACGCCGCGTCCTCGGGCCCCTGCTCGACGGTGTCCGGCGCGAGGCGGCCGAACGCGCGGTGGGTCCGGTCGGCGCGCCGGTACACGTCGGCGCAGAGCCGGACGGTCACGCTGGTCAGGAACTGACCGAGCCGCGCCTCGTCGAGGTCCGCGAACGTCGCGCAGCGCACCATCGCCTCGTGCACGACGTCTTCCGCGTCCTGCAGCGTCGGGCAACGCCGCCGCGCGATCCGCAGCAGCCGTTCGCGATGCGCGACGATGGCCGGCCAGCCGGACTCGGACATGGGCGTGTCCCCCTCCCCAGGTGTCACCGCTCCCCTCCCCGTTACGCCGTTCTGCGCGGAATCCTTCGGTGCGTCAGGGAAAATTCCGCCGGGCGTACGCCTGCTCCTCGCGCCGGGTGCGGGCACAGCGCGGACGAGCAGGGTCGTGAAGGTGGAGGGTTCGCCGCCGGAGCCGCGTTCCCTGCCGGGTCACCGGTCCCGGTCGCCGCGTTCCCAGGCCCGTTGCCGCAACGTCTCCGCGTGCAGCTCGGCCTTGTTCGCCTTCGCGCGCGCGGCACGCAGCGCGGCCGTCGCCTCGGCGAGCGATGCCTTGAGCCGGTGTACGGCGTCCTCGGCGTCGTGCAGCTCCGCGGCGCGGACCTGCGCGTCGGCGACGGCGTTCTCCAGCGCGGCGGCGAGGCCGTCATCCTGCGCGGGCGCCGGGTCGGGCTCGGGAGCCGCGGCCGGGGGCGGCGGGGTCCAGTCCGTCGCGTCGCCGAAGCCGAACCCCGCACCCGCCGCCGAACGTTCCCTGTCCAGCCGCCCGGCCCGCAGCAGGGCGCCGACCTCGGGGTCGACAGTCGCCGCCTCCAGCGTTGCCGAGACCCCCGGCGCCGGCGAGCCGAGCAGCGCGGCAACCTTGTCGGCCAGCGCGGACACGGCCCGGCGGCGCTCCTCGGTCGCCGGACGCAGCCCGCTCGCGTCCCCGCGCAGCGCCGCCTCCTGCGCCTCCCGCAACGCCGACCCCGCCGCGAGCAGGTCGTCCACGGCAGCGGGGTGCGCGCGGGCGGCGGTGTTCATGGCCCAGGCCGCGGCGGTGGGGCGGCGCAGCTTGCGGACGGCGTCGGAGGCCGCGCGGTCGGCGGAACGCAGCGAGCGCGCGAGCGCGTCCCGCGCCGGCACGAACTTCTCGGGCGGCAGGGCGTAGAGGTCGTCGACGGGGTCGCTCAGGAGACGCCCACCCCGACCAGGCTGCCGACGCCGTACGTCACCGCCGCCGCGCCCGCGCCGAGGAGCAGCTGGCGCGTGCCGGTGTAGAGCCAGGCGCGCGCGGTCATCCGGCCGACGACCGCGCCGATGACGAACAGCGCGAGCCCGCTCAGCACCGCCGCGACGAGGAACGCATTGGACAACGTCACGAGGTACGCGGCCACCGGCACGAACGCCCCGAGCGCGAACGCCACGAACGACGCCCCGGCCGCGACCCAAGGCGAGGGCAGGTTGTCTGGATCGATGCCGAGCTCCTCGCGCGCGTGGATGCGCCAGAGCACCTCGGGGTCGCGCGCGAACTGCCGCGCCACCTCCTTGGCGAGGCCCGCGTCGAGGCCGCGGGCGCGGTAGATGCCGGCGAGCTCCGCCTCCTCGGCCTCGGGGGCGCGTTCCAGCTCGCGGCGCTCCAGCGCGATCTCGGCGTGCGCCAGCTCCTGCTGCGAGCGGACGGAGTTGTACTCGCCGGTGGCCATCGAGAACGCGCCCGCGAACAGCCCCGCGAGCCCGGCCAGCAGGACGACCCGCGCGCCGACGCCGGCGCCCGCGACGCCCATGACGAGGGCGAAGTTCGAGACCAGCCCGTCCGTCACGCCGAACAGCGCGGGACGCAGCCAGCCGCCCGTGATGTTGCGGTGCCGGACGTGGTGGTCGACCCGCTGCGGCACCGACGTCGTCATGCCACGAGGGTACGTCAGCCGTCAGCCCCGGTCGCGGCACCCCGCGGCCAGGTCGGCGGCCAGTGCGGCGACGGCGTCGTTCGCGTCGGTCGGGCTCTGCGCGTCGAGAACCGCGCGGACGAACGCGCTGCCCACGATCACCCCGTCCGCGTACGCCGCCACCGCCGCGGCCTGGCGGCCGTTGGAGACGCCGAGCCCCACCGCGACAGGGAGCGACGTAACCTCACGCACGCGGTGCACCAGCGCCGGCGCGACGGTAGACACGGCCTCGCGGGTGCCGGTGACGCCCATCGTGGAGGCGGCGTACACGAACCCGCCGTTGACGCCGGCGACGACACGCAGCCGCGCCTCAGTCGAGGACGGCGCGACGAGGAAGACCGGGTCCAACGCGTTGGCGCGCGCCGCGTCCAGCCACGGCCCCGCCTCGTCAGGGATGAGGTCCGGCGTGATGGCGCCCGCACCGCCCGCGGCGGCCAGGTCGCGCGCGAACCGCTCGACGCCGTAGTGCTCGACCGGGTTCCAGTAGGTCATGACGACGGTCGGCGCACCGGTCGCCGCGACGGCCGCGACGGTGTCGAGGACGTCGCGTGTCCCGCAGCCGAGCTCGAGCGCGCGCCGCGCCGCCTCCTGGATGGTGGGGCCGTCCATCAACGGGTCGGAGTACGGCAGCCCGACCTCCACGACGTCGACGCCGCCGGACACCATCGCCGCGAACGTCTCCGGCCGCGCGAACCCCGCGGGCAGGTAGCCGACGAGCAGCGCGCGGTCCTCGGCCTTCGCCGCCGCGAACGCCGCACCCAGCGCGCTCACAGGAGGTGGAACCAATGCCCCGCGGTGTCGACGTCCTTGTCGCCGCGGCCGGAGTGGTTGACGACGACCACGGCGTCCGGCCCCATCTCGCGCGCGACCTCGACGCCGCCCGCCACGGCGTGCGCGGTCTCGATCGCCGGGATGATGCCCTCGGTACGGCAGAGCAGCGCGAACGCCTCCATCGCCTCCGCGTCGCTCACCGCGCGGTACTCCGCCCGCCCCGCGTCACGCAGCCACGCATGCTCGGGGCCGACGCCGGGGTAGTCGAGCCCGGCCGAGATCGAGTGCGTCTCCAAGGTCTGCCCGTCGCCGTCCTGCAGCAGGTAGGACCGCGCGCCGTGCAGCACGCCCGGCGAGCCGCCGACCAGCGTCGCGGAGTGCCGGCCGGTCGCGACGCCCTCGCCGCCCGCCTCGCACCCGACCATCCGCACCGACGCGTCGTCGACGAACGGGTGGAACAGCCCCATGGCGTTCGACCCCCCGCCGACGCAGGCGACGATCGCGTCCGGCAGCCGCCCGACGAGGTCGAGGCACTGCGCGCGAGCCTCGACGCCGATGACCCGCTGGAAGTCGCGGACCATCATCGGGAACGGGTGCGGTCCGACGACCGAGCCGATGACGTAGTGGGTCGTGTCGACGTTCGTGACCCAGTCGCGCATCGCCTCGTTGATGGCGTCCTTCAACGTCCCCTGGCCGGCCGGCACCGGCACGACCTCGGCGCCGAGCAGGCGCATCCGGGTGACGTTGAGCGCCTGGCGGCGGGTGTCCTGCTCGCCCATGTAGACGACGCAGTCGAGGCCGAGCAGCGCGCACGCGGTCGCGGTCGCGACGCCGTGCTGACCCGCGCCCGTCTCGGCGATGACCCGCGGCTTGCCCATCCGCTGCGTGAGCAGGGCCTGCCCGATGACGTTGTTGATCTTGTGGCTGCCGGTGTGCGCGAGGTCCTCGCGCTTGAGCAGGATGCGCGCGCCGCCCGCATGCGCGGACAGCCGCCGCGCGTCGGTGAGCGGTGTAGGGCGGCCCGCGTACGTCGTCAGCAGCCGGTCGACCTCGGCGGTGAACGCCGGGTCGTTGCGCGCCGCGTCGTACGCCGCCGCCAGCTCGTCCAGCGCGGCGACCAGCGCCTCGGGGACGAAGCGGCCGCCGTACGTCCCGAAGTGGCCTGCGTCGTCGGGCAGCGCCGTCACGGCGAGATGCGCTGGATGGTGGGGTGGGCGCCCGCGGCGACCAGCTCGGCGACCGCCTCGCGCGGGTCGCGGCCGGTGACGAGGCCCTCCCCGACGAGTACGGCGTCCGCGCCCGCGTCGGCGTACGCCCGCAGGTCGGCGACGCCGCGTACCCCCGACTCGGCGACCTTGACGCACGTCGCCGGGATCGTCGGCGCGAGCGCCGGGAACACCGCGCGGTCGACCTCGAGCGTCTTGAGGTTGCGCGCGTTGACGCCGATGACGTGCGCGCCCGCGTCGAGCGCGCGGGCCAGCTCCTCGGCGTCGTGCACCTCGACCAACGGCGTCATGCCGAGCGACTCGACGCGTTCGACCAGGCTGACCAGCGCCGTCTGCTCCAGCGCCGCGACGATGAGCAGCACCAGGTCGGCGCCGTGCGCGCGGGCCTCCCAGACCTGGTACGGCCCGACGACGAAGTCCTTGCGCAGCAGCGGGCAGTCGACCGCGCGGCGGACCGCGTCGAGGTCGTCGAGCGTGCCGGCGAACCTGCGCTCCTCGGTAATGACGCTGACGACCGCGGCGCCACCGTCCGCGTACGACGCCGCGAGCGCGGCGGGGTCGGCGATCTCGGCCATCAGGCCGCGCGACGGCGACGCGCGCTTGACCTCGGCGATCACGGAGACGCCCGGCTTCTTCAGCACCGAGACGGCGTCGCGGGCGGGCCGGCAGCGCGCGGCCAGCTCCTTGAGCCGGTCCATCGGCGTCTCGGCCTGCCGGGCCGCGACGTCCTCGCGGACACCGGCCAGGATCTCGTCGAGAACGCTCACTGCTCCGGCCACCTCCAGGTCGCCGCCATCGTAGCGATCACGGCTCCGTCGGGTCCTCGCCCCTGTCCTGCGCGGCCCAGAGATCGGCGTCGGAGCGCGGCCGGTCGGCGGGCACGTCGTACCGCGACCCGAGCGCCGCCCACCGCGGCCCGCGCACCGCGACGAGCACGCCGCACGCCGCGAGCACGACCCCCGCGGCGACGACGAGGTACGGCCAGACCGTCGGGTGCACCGGGTACGCGGTCAGCACCTGAGCGCCGCCGGTGCGAGTCGCGCGGTACGCCCGCACGTCGAGGTCGGCGAGTACGCGGACGGTCAGCGTGACGACGGCCGCGCCGCTCGCGGCAAGCGCGACGCCGACAGGCACCCGTCCCCAACGCCGCGTCGCCGCGATCGCGACCACCCCTGCCAGCGCGACCAGACCCCACGGCACCAGCGTTCCGGCGAGCGCGTGCCCCGACACCACGCGCGCCTTGCCCGGGTACGACACCCGCGCCCAGCCGCGCCCGCCCGCCAGCAGGATCACGGCGCCCGAGAGCAGGCAGCCGAGAACGGCCGCGCGCAGGCCGCGCGTCACGGGGCCTCGGACACCGCGGGCCGCAGCGTCTCGGCCGCGCGGATCGCGGTCAGCACCGCCGCCGCCTTGCTCCTGCACTCCGCGTCCTCGGCGGCCGGGTCGCTGTCGGCGACGATGCCAGCGCCTGCCTGGACGTACGCGGTCCCGTCGCGGAGCAGCACGGTACGGATCGCGATGCAGGTGTCCATGTCGCCCGCGAAGTCGAGGTACCCGACCGCGCCGCCGTAGAGCCCGCGGCGGCGCGGCTCGATCTGTTCGATCAGCTCCATCGCGCGCGGCTTCGGCGCGCCGCTCAGCGTGCCCGCGGGGAAGCAGGCCGCGAGGACGTCGTACGCCTGCACGCCCGGTGTCACCTCGCCCACGACCGTCGAGACGATGTGCATGACGTGGGAGTACCGCTCGACCGAGAAGAAGTCGACGACCTCGACGGAGCCGGGGACGCAGACCCGGCCGAGGTCGTTGCGGCCGAGGTCGACGAGCATCACATGCTCGGCGCGTTCCTTCGGGTCGGCGAGCAGCTCGGCGGCGAGCGCGGCGTCGCGTTCCGGCGTGCCGCCGCGCGGGCGCGTTCCCGCGATCGGGTGCAGCATCGCCCGCGCGCCCTCGACCTTCACCAGCGCCTCGGGCGAGGAGCCGATCACATCGAAGCCGTCGAAGCGCAGCAGGTACATGTACGGGCTCGGGTTCAGCGCCCGCAGCACCCGGTACACGTCGAGCGGCGCGGCGACCGTCGCGGTCTCGAACCGTTGCGACAGCACGACCTGGAACACCTCGCCGGCGCGGATCGCCTCCTTCGCCGTCTCGACGGCGGCGGGGTAGCCGCCATCGGGAGCGGTGGTGGTCACACCGTCCAGCGGGACGTCCGTCGACAGCGTCGCCGCCGTGGGCGCGGCGGGCGTCGCGAGGTCGCCAGTCATCGCGTCAAGCCGGGCGACGGCGTCGTCGTACGCCGCGTCCACGCGCTCGCCGGTGTCGTCCCAGTTGACGGCGTTGGCGATCAGCACGACCGAGCCGTCGGCGTGGTCGAGGACCGCGAGGTCGGTGGCGAGGAGGAACGCGAGCTCCGGCACGTGCAGGTCGTCGGGCACCCGCGAGGGCAGGCGCTCCAGCCGGCGGACGGCGTCGTACGCGAGGTAGCCGACCATGCCGCCCGTCAACGGCGGCAGCCCGTCGAGCGGCGTCGTGTGCAGCAGCCGGACGGTCTCGCGCAGTGCCGCGAGCGGGTCGCCCGAGGTGGGCAGCCCGACCGGCGGCGTGCCCGTCCAGTGCGCCTCGCCGCCGCGCTCGGTCAGCGTCGCCGCCGAACGCGCGCCGACGAACGAGTACCGCGACCACGACCGGCCGTGCTCCGCCGACTCCAGCAGGAACGTGCCCGGCCGGTCGCCCGCGAGCTTGCGGTAGACGCCCACCGGCGTCTCGCCGTCGGCGAGCAGGCGGCGCGAGACGGGGATGACGCGGCGGTCCCCGGCGAGGGCGCGGAACGTCTCCCGGTCCGGCGTGACCGCGCCGGTCGTCACGGCGCGCCGAGGACCGAGGGCAGCACGTCGGCGTCGAAGCAGGTCCGGTCGCCGGTGTGGCAGGCCGCGCCGACCTGGTCGACGCGGACGAGCACCGTGTCGCCGTCGCAGTCGAGCGCGACCGAACGCACCCACTGCTGGTGGCCGGACGTCTCGCCCTTGACCCAGTACTCGCTGCGGCTGCGCGACCAGTACGTGCACCGCCCGGTCGTCAGCGTCCGGTGCAGGGCCTCGTCGTCCATCCAGCCGACCATCAGCACCTCGCCGGTGTCGTGCTGCTGCGCGACGGCGGGGAACAGGCCGTGGGCGTCCCGCTTGAGCCGCGCGGCGATGGTCGGGTCGAGCGAGCTGGGGGGCGCACCGGTCATGCGCCGCAGTCTCGCACGGCGCGTCAGGTGCCCTTGAGGCAGGTCGGGGTGCCGTCGACGTAGCGGCGCGGGCTGGTCGCGGTGTCCCACCGGGTCTGGCCGATCTGGTTCTTCCGGTTGACGCCGTTGTTGGCCTGGACCTCGAGGCCGGTGAACGCCACGCCGGTCTTCTTCAGCGACGGCTCGAGCCGGCGCGGCATCGTGAACGTGACCTCACCTGCCTGCGGCGTCACCCTGAACGACACCGGGATCAGGTCGGTGAGCTGGCCCGTCGAGGTGTCCGTGTCGAACACCGCGTCGGGCGCGGTCCCGTCGCCGTAGAGCCGGTACGCGAGCGAGCGCTTGACGCCGTTGGAGACCCAGAGGATGACGTACGTCGCCCCGGGGGTCGTCCAGGTGTCCCTGTCCAGCGTCCGGATGCGGACCGTCGCGACGAGGTTCTTCTTCCCGGTCGCGATGTCGCCGCCGAGGACGTCCAGCGAGCTCGACGACGGCTGCCCGGCCGGGTTGGTCGACCCGCCGAGGACGGCGTCGTTGCGGTCGTCGGTCACCTGGTTGCAGATCGGTGGCTTCGCCGCGGCGTACGCGGCGCCGCCCGACGCGAGGCTCGCGACCGTGACGGCGGCCGCGACGGCTGCCAGAACCCTCATGGCGGACCTCCGCGCTAGATGCCCTTGACGCAGGTGGGCGTGCTGTCGACGTAGCTCCGGGGCGAGCTCGCCTCGTCGCCGTTCAGGATGGTCGTGCTTGCCGAGCCGGTGGGCATCGCGATGTTGACCGCGGGCCGCGCGCTGGCGGCGAGGCCGGTGAACTTCACGCCCTTCGTCTTCAGCTGGGGGACGACCCGGCGCGGGATGCTCCACAGGATGGTCGCGGTGGCGGTGTCGACGACGTAGCCGACGGGGACCTCGGCGACGTTCGAGCCGGTCGCCGCATCCGCCTTGAACGCCGCCTTGCGCGTCCCGTCCGAGAACTGGAGGAGCGTCGCGCTCTGCTTGGTCGCGCCGGCCTGCCAGGTGAACACGTACGTTGCGCCTGGTGTCGTCAGCGGGTCCTTGGCGAGCGACTTGAGCCGGAGCAGGACGACGAGGTTCTTGGCACCGGAGCCGAGGTCGCCGCCGACGATGTCGATCGAGTCGCTGCTCGGGCCCGCCGCCTGCGTGGCGTCACCAGGGCTGTCCGACAGGAGGCTGCAGGACTTCGGGAGCGGCTTGGTCGCGGCGAGCGCCGGGGCGGCGCTGCCGAACGCGAGGACGGCGGCGAGGCAGATGCCGTAACGGGGGTTCATCGATGCTCCCTGGGGTCGAACGCTTGGGCCGGACTGGTACGACGGGACAGCTGCGTGCCGAACGCCGCCGCCGCCGTCATGGCGGCCGCCGCGAGCCAGGCCAGTGCCGGGTACGGAGGCACGGTCCGGTCGCGGGCCGAGAAGGCGAGCTCCTCGTCCGGCGTCAATGTGTTCTCCACGAGGGCCAGCTGTCCCTGCTGCTGCTGCTCCTGGGCGAACCCGGCGTTCGGGTTCGGGTTCGGGTTGGGGTTCGGGTTGATGTTGGTCACCGGCGGCGCGGGCGCGGGCGGCGCCAGGGCGACCGCGGCGAGGTTGCGGACGGCCTTCTGCGGGATCTCCGGCGGCTCGTTCTGGAGGGCGGCGGCCGGCAGGGGCACGCCGGGCGGCCCGGCGCAGCGGATGGTGGCCCCGGTGGACACGACCTCGCCGCCGCGGACGTCGAGGGCGACCCGCATCGTCGATTCGGTCCCGAACCGCGGCGGGTCGCAGCGGACCTCGACGGGGACGTCGAACGTGTGCGGCTGCTTGACGTCGAGGTCGCCGTACGCCGTGTCGGCGAGCGAGCGGACGACGTCGGTGTCGCCGGTGACGCGGACGGCGACCGGCTGGTAGTCGCGGATGCCCCCGAGCAGGCTGATGAACGCCGGCGCGATGCTGCCGTCGGCCCCCGGGTCGAACCCGCAGACGAGCGGCGCGCCGGCCGGCAGGTCGGGGACGTCGTCGCCGTCGCAGTCGACACCGCCCGGCGGGGCGACCGTGTCGGTGCCGGTCGCGATCTGCTCCATCTGCTTCGCGGCGCTGGCGCTGCTCGTCTTCACGGCGATGCCGACGACGTGCACGTCGCGGGCCTTGGCCGCGGCGATGACCTGCTGGATCGTCGGACCCGGGTAGTCGGGGCGGGTCGGGTTGGGGAAGCCGTTGCGCATCTCGTCGTCGCTCGCGACGAGGATGACCTTCAACGCGTCCTTCCGGAACTTCGCGTCCTGACCGGCCTGGAACATCGTGCCGCGGGTGACCAGCGGGTCCTTGCGGCCCTCGCCCGTCGTCGCCTGGTAGATGGCTTCGAGCGCCGCGTCGTCGCCGTCCGTCGTGCCGCCGCCGGTACGGATGCTCTGTAGCGCGTCGGCCAGCTCGGCGTTGACAGGTCCCGCGACCCGGCGGTTCTTGAACGGGTACATGTTCGGGTCGTTGCCCGGCGTCTCCGGGTAGTCGCGGAAGTCGCCGACCCCGAAGTGCAGGTCGATGCCGGTCGCGGTGAGGTCGTCGACGATCTGCTGAACGCTCTCCTGCACGCTGCCGATCGCCTCGGCCATGCTGCCGGTGCTGTCGGTCATGAAGAACACGTCGAGCGGCGTCGGCGCGGGCGGCAGCGTGACGGTGAACGGCACCGTCCTGCGCTCGTTCGGCGCCAGCGCGATCACCGGGTTCGCGGGCCTGATGACCGGGACCGGCCGGACCGGCTTGCGCTCCTCCAGCTCGACGTCGACCGGCGGCGGGGCCGGCGGCGGGACGAAGTCGATGACCCGCCGGTACAGCGCCAGCGCGTTGAAGCCGTACAGCGGGACGTCGGCGCCGGCGTAGAACCTGTTGACGACCTTGACGTCGCTGAGGTTCACGTCGTCGGGCGAGTAGTCCAGGGCGCCCTGCACCCTCGCCGGCCCGGGCTCGACGAGGACGTTCGCCTCGTTCGACGAGATGGCGACGGTGCCGTCGTACGCGTGCACCACCGACTGCACACCGTCCGGCGCCGGGGCGGGGGTGAACAGCAGGTCGTTCCGCGACTCGTACCTGAGCTCGCCCGCGCGCAGGTAGACCGACGTGGTGACGACGCCGGTCAACGGGTTCCGCACGACGTCGACGGTCTTGACGGCGCCCGGGATGCCGGGGACCTTCGCCGGCGGCGTCGCCGCGACGACGGCCGGCGCGCGGTAGAGCGTGTCCCCGTCCCACGCCCAGAACGTCCCGTCGTCGCCGAGGACGAAGTCCTCCAGCGGCGCCAGCCCCGACCAGACGGCGCTCCACTTCGCGCCGCCGTCGAGGGTCCGGTACAGCGCGTACTCGTCGGTGGGCGCGGTCGCGTGGACCAGCAGCAGCGCGACGTCCTCGTCGTACGCGTGGATGCCGACCGGGCGACCGAGGCTCGGCAGCCCGCCGCCGCTGACGTCGGTGAACGTCTCGCCGGAGTCGGCGCTGCGCAGCACCCGCGGCCGGGTCAGCGGGAGGCCGTTCGAGGCGACGCTCACCAGGCCGATCGCCCACGCGCCGCCTGGCACGTCCGGGTACGCGACCCTGCTGATCGAGCCGGACACCACCGCGGTCCCCTCAGTCGGCGGCAGCGGCACCGCCGACGCGGGGCTCGGGTCGGCGAGTTGCGCGGCGTACCACGAGCAGCCGCCGGTGTCCGTCACCCCGATCTCGGTGCCGTTGGTCGCCATCACCCGGTCGGCGTTCGTGCGGCTGACGTCGTAGCCGCTCATCGCCGCGCCGCCGACCTTGAACTGCGGCGGCGTGACGCGGGTCCAGTGGTCGGCCCGGTCCACGACCTGGCCTGGGGTCGGGCAGAGGCTCGCGCCGTGCGCGGGCGCGACCAGCGCCGCGCTGGCAACCGCGGCAGCGGCCACCCACCCCCGTCCGAGCCCTGCCCGCATCGGCGTACTTCCCGGCAAGAGAAAGCGACGGTGCTCCTGCGACACCGTCGTCATGCCGTTCTACGCGCGAGCAGGCGAATCCTCCCGCCCGGGCGGGAGGATTGGCGGATGTCACCCCCGGGTCAGCGGACCTCGCGGCCCGCGGCACGCAGCGCCGCCTTGACGTCGCCGACGGTGAGCGTGCCGAAGTGGAAGACACTGGCCGCGAGAACGGCGTCCGCCCCGGCCGCGACGGCGGGCGCGAAGTGCTCGACGGCGCCCGCTCCCCCGCTCGCGATCACGGGCACCGTGACGACGGAGCGGACCGCCGCGATCATCTCCAGGTCGTAGCCGTTCGTGGTGCCGTCGGCGTCCATGGAGTTCAGCAGGATCTCCCCCGCGCCGCGCGCCTCGCCCTGCGCCGCCCACTCCAGCAGGCCGATGCCGGTCGCGGTCCGGCCGCCGTGGGTGGTGACCTCGAAGCCGTTGCCGTGAGGGCGGCGGCGGGCGTCGCAGGACAGCACGATGCACTGGCTGCCGAAGCGTTCGGCCCCGCGGGTGATCAGGTCGGGGTCGGCGACGGCGGCGGTGTTCAGGCCGACCTTGTCGGCGCCGGCGCGCAGCAGCGCGTCGACGTCGTCCACGGTGCGAACGCCACCGCCGACGGTCAGCGGGATGAACACCTGCTCGGCGGTCCGCCGGACGACGTCGTACGTCGTCTCCCGGCCGGCGCTCGACGCCGTGATGTCGAGGAACACCAGCTCGTCCACGCCCTGCCGGTCGTACGCCGCGGCCAGCTCGACCGGGTCGCCCGCATCGCGCAGGCCGGTGAAGTTGACGCCCTTGACGACCCGCCCGCCGTCGACGTCGAGGCAGGCGATGACGCGGACCGCGACGGTCACAGCGCCAGCGCCTCTTCGAGCGTGAACGCCCCCGCGTACAGCGCCTTCCCGACGATCGCGCCCTCGATGCCGGGCACGGTCGCGAGGGCGCGGAGGTCGTCCAGCGTCGCGACGCCGCCACTCGCCACGACCGGCCTGGTCGTCGCCGCCGTGACCGAACGCAGCAGGTCGAGGTTGGGTCCGGTCATCGTGCCGTCGCGGCCGACGTCGGTGACGACGTAGCGCGCGCAGCCGTCCGCGTCGAGGCGGGCGAGCACCTCGAACAGCTCGCCGCCCTCCTCGGTCCAGCCCCTCGCGGCCAACGTGGTGCCGCGGACGTCGAGGCCGACGGCGATCCGGTCGCCGACCCGGCCGATCGCGCGGCGGACCCAGTCGGGGTCCTCCAACGCCGCCGTCCCGACGTTGACCCGGGCCGCTCCGGTCGCAAGCGCGGCGTCGAGCGATGCGTCGTCGCGGATGCCGCCGGACACCTCGACGTGCACGTCGAGGGCGCCGACGACGGAGGCGATCAGGTCGCGGTTCGAGCCGCGCCCGAACGCCGCGTCCAGGTCCACCAGGTGCACCCACTCCGCGCCCGCGTCCTGCCACGCGCGGGCGGCGGCGAGCGGGTCGCCGTACGACGTCTCCGTCCCGGCCTCGCCGCGCACGAGTCGTACGGCGACGCCGTCCGCGACGTCGACCGCGGGCAGCAGGATCACAGCGACCCGACCCAGTTCCTGAGCAGCGCGGCGCCGGTGTCGCCGGACTTCTCCGGGTGGAACTGCACCGCGCTCAGCGCGCCCACCTCGACGACGGACGCGAACCGCGCGCCGTGCCGCGTCCAGCCCGTCACCTCCTCGATCTCGACCTCCTCGGGGGCGCCGACGCAGGGGGCGTACGAGTGCACGAAGTAGAACCGCTCCTCCTCGCCGATCCCGGCCAGCAGCACCGAGTCGCCGGACCGCTCCACGACGTTCCACCCCATGTGCGGGAGAACGGGCGCGTCGCGCAGCCTGCGTACGGTCCCCGGCAGCGCGCCCAGCCCCTTGATCTCCGCGCCGTGCTCCTCGCTGCCGTCGAACAGCACCTGCATCCCCACGCAGACGCCGAGGACCGGCCGCTCCCTGGCGACGCGGTCGCCGACGACCGCGCGGCCGCCGACCTCCTCGAGCTGCGCCATGCACGCGTTGAACGCCCCGACGCCCGGCACGACGAGGCCGTCCGCCTTCACGGCCGCGACCTGGTCGGCGGTCACCGTGACGTCGGCGCCCGCGCGGGTGAGGGCGCGTTCGGCGGAGCGCAGGTTGCCCGAGCCGTAGTCGTAGACGACGACCTTCGGTCCACTCATGTCGGGGTCCCCGCGGCGGCGCGCAGCGGCGTCGTGGGGTGACTCACAGCACGCCCTTGGTGGACGGCACGCCGCTGACCCGGCCGTCCACGACGACGGCGTCGCGCAGCGCCCGCGCGACCGCCTTGAACTGCGCCTCCACGATGTGGTGCGCGTTGCGGCCGGCGAGGACGCGGACGTGCAGGCAGACCTGGGCGGCGTTCGCGAACGACTCGAACACGTGCCGCGTCAACGTCGTGTCGTACGTGCCGATCAGCTCGACCAGGTCCGGCTCCTCGTGGACGACGTAGGGCCGCCCTGACAGGTCCACGGCGACCTGCACCAGCGTCTCGTCCAGCGGCACCAGCGCGTCGCCGAAGCGGCGGATGCCGGCCTTGTCCCCCAGCGCCTCGCGCAGCGCCCGGCCGACCGCGATCGCGGTGTCCTCGACGGTGTGGTGCGCGTCGACGTGCGTGTCGCCGGTCGTGCGGACGTCGAGGTCGAAGCCCGCGTGCTTGCCGAGCTGCGCCAGCATGTGGTCGAAGAACGGCACCCCTGTGTCCGCGGTCGCGACGCCGCTGCCGTCGAGGTCGAGGACGACCTTGACCGACGTCTCGCCGGTGGCGCGTTCGACGGTGGCGGTGCGGCTCATCGCGTGACCTCTCGTAGCGCGTCCAGGAATGCGTCGTTCTCCTCCGGCCGTCCGGCCGTCACCCGCAGCCAGCCGAGCAGGCCGACGTCGCGGACCAGGACGCCCCTGTCCAGCAGCGCCTGCCAGGTGCCCTCGGCCGCGCCGAACAGCACGAAGTTGGCGTCGCTCGGCACCGTGACCGGCAGCGCCTCGACCAGGCGGTCCCGCTCGGACTTCAACGTCTCGACGTCGCGGAGCAGCACGTCCCTGTGCCGCAGCGCGACCCGCGCCGCCGCCTGGGTGAGTGCGGACAGGTGGTACGGCAGCCGCACCAGCCGCAGCGCGTCCACGACCGCCGGGTCGGCGGCGAGGTAGCCGACCCGCGCGCCCGCGAGCGCGAACGCCTTCGACATGGTTCGCGTGACGACGAGCCGCGGCCGCCCGGGCAGCAGCGCGACGGCCGACGGCGCGTGCGAGAACTCCGCGTACGCCTCGTCCACGACCACCATCCCGGCCGTCGCGTCGTAGACCTCCGCCACGACCGAGGCGGGGATCGCGGTGCCTGTCGGGTTGTTCGGCGAGCAGAGGAACGTCACGTCCGGCGCGTGCCGCGCGACCGCCTCGGCGGCGTTGCGGATGGTGAAGTCGCCCGCCCGTTGCTCGGCTGCCCACGCCGTGCCGGTGCCGAGCGCGATGAGGCGGTGCATGGAGTACGACGGCTCGAAGCCGAGCGCGGTCCGCCCGGGCCCGCCGAACGCCTGGAGCAGCTGCTGGATCACCTCGTTCGAGCCGTTCGCGGCCCAGGTGCCCTCGGCAACGTGACCGAGGTACGCGGCCAGGTCGGTCCGCAGCGCGAGCGCCTCGCGGTCGGGGTAGCGGTTCAGCGTCGCCGCCGCCTCGGCAAGCGCGGCGCCGAGATCCGCGAGGACCTCTGGCGGCGGCGAATACGGGTTCTCGTTGGTGTTCAGGCGGACCGCGACGTCGAGCTGCGGGGCGCCGTACGGCACGGCGCCGCGCAGGTCGTCGCGGACGGGGAGCGTCACAGCCGGGCCTGGACGGCGGCGACGTGGCAGGGCAGCGACTCGGCCGCGCCGAGCGCCGCGATCGCGGGCGCGACGGCGGCCAGCGCCGCGAGGTCGTAGTCGACGACGTGAATGCCGCGCAGGAACGAGTCCACCGAGAGCCCGCCGCTGTGCCGCGCGGTGCCCGCGGTGGGCAGGACGTGGTTGGACCCGGCGAGGTAGTCGCCGAGCGAGACGGGCGCGTACGGGCCGACGAACACCGCGCCCGCGTTACGGACCCGCGCGGCGACGGCGGCGGCGTCGCGGGTCAGGACTTCGAGGTGCTCGGGCGCCCACGCGTCGACCACCGTGAGACCAGCAGCCAGATCGTCGACGAGGACCGTGGCGGCGGCCTCCACGAGACCGTCGGGCAGCAGCGCGTCGACCGCGTCCGCGAGCGCCTCGGACGTCGTGACGAGCAGGCAGGCCGCCAGCGGGTCGTGCTCCGCCTGCGCGCGCAGGTCGGCGGCGACGTGCGCGGGGTCGGCCGTGTCGTCGGCGAGGACCGCGATCTCGGTCGGCCCGGCCTCGGCGTCGATGCCGACGACGCCGCGGACCAGCCGCTTGGCCGCGGCGACGTAGACGTTGCCCGGCCCGGTGATCAGGTCGACCGGCTCGACGCCCTCGGCGCCGTACGCGAGCAGCGCGATCGCCTGCGCGCCGCCGACGGCGTAGACCTCGACCACGCCGAGCAGCGCGCACGCGGCGAGGATGGCGGGGTGCGGCAGGCCGTTCGCCCGCGGCGGCGAGGCGACGACCAGCGACTCGACGCCGGCGACCTGGGCGGGGACGACGTTCATGACGACGGACGACGGGTACGCGACCCGGCCGCCAGGGACGTAGAGCCCGACCCGGCGGACGGGCACGTACCGCTCGGTCACCGTCGCGCCCGGCGCGACGGCCACGACGACGTCGGCACGCCGCTGCGCCTCGTGGACCAGCCGCGCGCGCCGCGCGCACTCCCGCAACGCGTCCCGGACGTCGGCGTCGAGCGCGTCCAGTGCTGCGAGCAGCGCGGCCGGGGGCACGCGGAGCGCGTCGAGCGTGATGCCGTCGTACGTGAGCGTCGCCTCGCGCACCGCGACCGCGCCGCGTACCCGCACGTCCTCGACGACCGCGCGGATCGACCCGAGCGCCGCCTCCACGTCGACGGACGCGCGCGGGAGGGCCGACGCCAGGCCGGGACCGGGCGCGGCCCCGCGGAAATCGATCCGGCGCAGCATGCCGGCCAGCCTACGATGCCCCGATGCCCGCCAGCCTGCTCGCGCGCGACGTCGCGGTGGCGTACGGCGCCACGACCGTCCTCGACGGCGTCGACCTGCTCGTCGCGCCGGGCTCGCGGATCGGCGTCATCGGCCCGAACGGCGTCGGCAAGTCCACGCTGCTGCGCGTCCTCGCGGGCGACCTCGTTCCCGACGCGGGGACGGTCGCGCTCTCGCCGCCGACCGCGACCGTCGGCTACCTGCGCCAGGAGACCGACCGCCTCCCGGGCGAGTCGCTGGCCGGGCTGCTCGCGCGTCGGACCGGCGTCGACGCCGCGCAGGCCGATCTCGACAGGACCGCCGAGGCGCTCGCGCACGGCGGCGGCGAGCAGGCGTACGCCGACGCGCTGGACCGCTACCTCGCCCTCGGCGGCCCCGACTTCGAGGCCCGCGCCGCGGCCGTCTGCGACGACCTCGGGCTGTCCACGCAACTGCTGGACCTCGGCACCGGCGCGCTCTCCGGCGGCCAGCTCGCCCGGGCGTCGCTGGCCGGCATCCTGCTGTCCAGGTACGACGTGTTCCTGCTGGACGAGCCGACCAACGACCTCGACTTCGACGGCCTCGACCGGCTCGAACGCTTCCTCGCCGATGTCCCCGGCGGCCTCGTCGTCGTGTCGCACGACAGGGCGTTCCTGCAGCGCACCGTCACCAGCGTGCTGGAGCTGGACGAGTTCACCAGGCAGGCGACCGAGTACCGGGGCGGATGGGACGCGTACCTCGCCGCCCGCGCCACCGCGCGCCGCCATGCGGAGGAGGCGTACGACCTCTACGCGACGACGAAGGAGTCGCTGGAGGACCGGGCCCGCCGCCAGCGGCAGTGGGCCGCGAACGCGTCGTGGCAGGCCCGCAAGAAGGCGACCGACAACGACAAGGCCCAGCGCGACTTCCGGGTCAACCGCACCGAGAAGCAGGCCGCGAAGGTCCGCCAGACCGAGCGGCAGCTCGAACGCCTCGACACCGTCGAGGAGCCGCGCGAGGCGTGGCGGCTGAACCTCGCCATCGGCACCGCCCCCCGCTCCGGCGACGTCGTCGCGCGGCTGTCCGGCGCCGTGGTCGAGCGGGGGACGTTCCGGCTCGGCCCGATCGACCTCGAGGTCGGCTGGGCGGAGCGGATCGCCATCGCGGGTCCGAACGGCTCGGGCAAGACCACGCTGCTGAGCGCGCTGCTCGGCCGCCTCCCTCTCAGCGAGGGCTCGCAGTGGCTCGGGCCCGGCGTCGTCGTCGGCGAGCTGGACCAGGCGCGGCGGGTGTTCCGCGAGGAGCGGCCGTTGCTGGAGGTGTTCCGCGAGCACACGACGCTCTCGCCCGCGGACGCGCGGTCGCTGCTGGCGAAGTTCCGGCTCGGCGCGAGCGCTGTCCACGCGATCTCCGCGCGCCTCTCCCCCGGCGAGCGGACCCGCGCCGAGCTGGCGCTGCTGATGGCCAACGACGTCAACTGCCTCGTCCTGGACGAGCCCACCAACCACCTCGACCTGCCCGCGATCGAGCAGCTCGAACAGGCGCTGGAGTCGTTCGGCGGGACGCTGCTGCTCGTCAGCCACGACCGACGCCTGCTGGACGCGGTCTCCGTCACGCGGACCCTTACCCTGGGCCGGTGAGCGCCGAGTCGTTGCCGCTGTTCCCGCTGAACACCGTGCTCTTCCCCGGCGTCGGGCTGCCGCTGCACGTGTTCGAGGAGCGGTACCGCATCCTCGTCGCCGAGCTGGTCGAGGCGCCCGCGCCGCGGCGGTTCGGCGTGGTCGCGATTCGGCAGGGGCTCGAGGTCGGCGAGTACGAGGATCCGGTGCTGCACGACGTGGGCTGCGTCGCCGAGATCCGCCGCGTGCACAAGCACGACGACGGCAGGTACGACGTGGTGACGTTCGGCGGCCCGCGGTTCGTGCTGCTCGGCGTGGAGCAGGGGCGGCCCTACCTGCGCGGCCAGGTCGACTACCTGCCGGAGGAGCCGGGCGACGACGCCGCCGGGCGCGCGGCCGTCGTCGCGACGGAGTTCGCGGCGTACTGCCGGGCGGTCGCGCGGGTCCGCGAGGAGGAGGTCGCCGAGCCGGCGCTGCCGCTGACCGACCCGGTGCTGACGTCGTACGTTGTCGCGGCCGCGATGCGCCTCGACCTGCCGGAGAAGCAGGGCCTGCTCGCGCTGCCGGACGCCACGGCGCGGCTGCGGGTGGAGACGTCGTTGCTGCGGCGCGAGACCGCGCTGCTCGGCGCGATGCCGGACGAGGTCCCGACCGAGGGGCCGTTCAGCCTGAACTGAGGAGGCCAGTGGACGTACGGAGCGATGGCCCGGTCACGATCGTCACCCTCGACCGGCCCGAGGTCCGCAACGCCGTGGACGGGCCGACGGCGGCGGCGCTGCTGGCGGCGTTCGAGGCGTTCGACGCCGACGAGTCGGCGCGGGTCGCGGTGCTGTACGGCGCGGGCGGCACGTTCTGCGCCGGGGCGGACCTGCGGGCGTTGAGCGACGGCGTCCCGATGGTGCTGGCGGAGGACGGGCCCGGCCCGATGGGGCCGACCCGCCTGCTGCTGTCGAAGCCCGTGGTCGCCGCCGTCGAGGGGTACGCCGTCGCGGGCGGCCTGGAGCTCGCCCTCTGGTGCGACCTGCGGGTGGCCGCGACCGACGCGGTGTTCGGCGTCTACTGCCGGCGCTGGGGGGTGCCGTTGGTCGACGGCGGGACGGTCCGGCTGCCGCGCGTCGTCGGGCAGGGCCGCGCGCTGGACATGGTGCTGACCGGTCGTGGCGTGAGCGGCGAGGAGGCGCTGGCGTTCGGCCTCGCGAACCGCCTGGTGCCGCCGGGCACCGCGCTCGCCGCCGCGACGGCGCTGGCGCGCGAGCTGGCCGCGCTCCCCCAGGCCTGCCTGCGCTCGGACCGCGCGTCACTGTACGAGGGGCTGGACCTGCCGCTCGCGGCGGCGCTGCGCAACGAGCACCGGCACGGCCTCGCGACGATGGCGACCGGCGAGACGCTGGCCGGGGCCGCGCGGTTCGCGGGTGGCGCGGGCCGACACGGTCAGGCCGGGTAGCCCTCGCGGTCGAAGAACACCGCCAGCGCGGAGAACGCGATCAGCATCGCCGCCGGCAGCACCACGACCGCCGCGAGCGCGTGCAGCCGCAGCGTCCCGTCGTACACGAGGCAGTGCACGTCGCCCTGGTGGCAGAACCTGTACAGGTAGGAGTCGACGACCATCTTCCGGCCCACGCCCGCCGTAACGAGCGACGCGAGCAGCCCGCCCGCCGCCATGGCCAACGGCGCCGCCGGGCCGCGCCTGCGCAGCAGCGCCCACAACACGCAGCCGAGCAGCAGCCCGGCGACCAGCATCACGACGACGTACCGGCCGTCGACCGCGAACACCTGGTTCGTCTCAGGCGCGGCCGGGGACGGCCCGGACGCGGTGCGCAGGACGACGGCGGGCTTCGCGACCTGCCGCCAGACGAACGCGAGCGGCGCGCCGAGGAGCACCAGCGCGACCGTCGTCGCGGCGAACGTCACGAGGTGCGGCCGCACCCGCTGCCACAGCGGCACCCGCGGCGGCGGCTCCCACGGCGGCAGCGTCCCGAGGTCGTACGCCTCGGTGTCCGGCTGCCACGCCCGGCGCGGATCGGGGTCCGCCCACTCCTCGGTCACTGCCGCATCCTCGCTCACCGGCCGACCGCCCGCCGGAACGCCGCCCCGGCGACCACCAGCGCGACCGCGCCGACCGCCGCGCAGACGGCGAGGTTCGCGGCGAGGACGCCGTAGCGCGGGTGCGTCGCGAACGCCTCGCGGAGCGCGTTGACGGCGTAGGTGCTCGGCACGACGGCGAGCAATGGGCGCAGCGGCACCGGCATGCGCGCCGGCCGGACCAGGCCGAGGAACAGCACCAGCGTCATGCCGAGCTGGCCGAGGACCGTGGCGACCTCGGGCTTCGGCGCGAGCAGGCCGAGCGCGGCTCCGACACCGGCGAGGGCGGCGCCGCCGAGGACCGCGACCGGCAGCAGCACCCAGAGATGCGCGAGCGGCAGGTCGTAGAGCAGCGCGCCGGTGACCGCGGTGACGACCGTGCCCGGCAGCGCGAACGTCGCGTACGACGCCGCCGTGCCCAGCACTACGGCGCTCGGCGGCGTGCCGAGGGCGGCGTAGTAGGCGAGGCCGCCGCTGGCGCGCAGGTGGCCGAGCCGTTGTGCCAGCAGGTTGAGGGCGACGAACGCCACCACGAGCACCACCGCGCCGGACACGATCTGCTGCTTCTCGCTGACCTTCGCGTCGTCCACGACGCCCCGCAGCAGCACGAGCAGCCCGATCGACTGGAGGCAGGCCACGAACAGCAACGGCACCCGCGCCACCCGCGCCCGCGCGAGCTGCCCCTCGTAGACGGCGGAGAGCGCGCGGACGTACGGCGTCCTCGGCGCCAGGTCGCTCATACGTGCTCCAGGTCGAGGGCGCGGCCGCCGAGGGCGAGGTACACGTCCTCCAGCGTCGGCGTCGCGAGCGTGAAGTCGTCCAGCGCCGCGAACGCCGCCCCGCCCGTCAGCCGCCCGAGCGCGTCGCGGGCCTCGTCGGCGGAGAGCCTTGCGCGCCAACGCTTCCCGGTCACGTCCGCGCGCGCGGCCAGCCACGCGACCGTCGGGTCGGACAGCGGCGGCTCCGCGCGCCAGACCAGGTCGAGCCGGACCTCGTCGGAGACGCCAGCCTTGAGCCGGCCGGGCGTGTCGCACGCGATCACCCGGCCGTTGTCGAACACCGCGACCCGGTCCAGCACCGTCTCGGCTTCGAGGACGTTGTGCGTCACGAGGACGACCGTGCGGCCCGTGGCGCGGCGGCGTTCGACGGCGGCCCAGACCGCGCGCCGCGCCTCCGTGTCGAGCCCGGTCGTCGGCTCGTCCAGGACGAGGAGGGGGCGTTCGCCGACGAGCGCCGCGCCGACGGCGGCGAGCCTTCGCTGCCCGCCGGAGAGCCTGACGAGCGGCCGGTCCGCGAACGCCGCCAGCCCCAGCTCCTCGACCAGCGCGCCGGTCGCGGCCTTCGCGGCGGGGCGGGCCAGGCCGCGCAGCCGCCCGGTCAGCTCCACCGCGCGCAACGGCGTCAGGTCGGCCAGCGCGGTCTCGTCCTGCGCGAGGTACGCGGCGGCCCGCGCGGCCGTTGCGGGGTGCCGGACCACGTCGCGGCCGAGCAGCGTCACGGTCCCCGCGTCGGGGACGAGCAGCCCCATCAGGCAGCGGACGAACGTCGACTTCCCCGCGCCGTTCGGCCCGAGCAGTCCGAACACCTCGCCCGCCGCCACGTCCACGTCCACGCCGTCGAGGGCGCGGACGGCGGCGTACGAACGGGTGAGCCCGCGCACGACCGCCACGGCGTCCTGCGGCATCGCTCCCCTGCTGGGCTCGGTCGGGCTGGCGGGCTGGTGGTCGGTCGGGCTGGCGCCGCCAGCGTGGCCCAGCGGTGAGCCGGGGTGCAACCTGGCACGATGTGCGCCGTGTCCCGCGCATCCCGGCCGCCCGCCGCCCTGCTCGCCACCCTCCTCGTCACGGCGCTCACCCTCACAGGGTGCACGAGCGGCGACGCCAAGCCGAACGCCTCCGCCACCGCGTCGGTGCCGTTGCCGACGCTGCCGCCCGGCGACCAGCGCGACCGCGTCCTCCAGCCGGGCGAGGTGTCCAGCTCCCTCGTCCCGATCGCCATGCAGACCGGCGCGCGCGACATCGTCAGCATCGCCAACTTCTCGGCCGACCCGACAACCGCGCGGAACTCGTTGCAGCAGCACGGCTTCCAGTCCGCGTACGTCGTCCAGTACGCCGACCCGAACACCTCCGCCGTCGTGACCAACGTCGTCACAAAGTTCGCCACCGTCGCGGGCGCGACCGCCGACATGACCGGCGACCTCGCGGCGGCGGCGCGGACCGGGACGCCGTTCGACGTCACGGGGCTCGGCGACCAGGCGGGCGGCGTACGCGGGAAGTTCCAGCAGGGCGCGGCCGACGGCACGCTGGTCACCCTCCGCTGGCGGTCCGGCGACACCACCTGGCTGCTCGCCGTGGGCGCCCGCAACCCGGTCGACGCCGAGGGCGTCCGCCGCCTCGCCGACACCCTCGTCGCCCGGCTCGCCAAGGACTGAGCGGGCCTCGACACAACGCAACCGGGTTGCAGGCCCCGCACGGAGAAGGCGGGAAACGCAACCCGATGCCGGCCGACCGGAGCGACTCCTACACCTGCACCATCGGCCACGTCGGGATCGGCAACACTCTGAGCATCTGCCTCATCGAGTGGCAGCCGTAGTCCGCAGGATGCGGCGCCACGTCGACGGGTCCACCAGCGGGTCGGCGTCGAGGAGGACGGCGTACGCCCCGACGTCGAGCCGCCCGGTGAGCCCGCCGAACCCGAACGCCGCCGCCGCACCCTCGGTCGCGGCCCGGAGCGCGCCGAGCCGGCCGAGGCCGGTCTCGGCGAGGCGTTCCAGCTCGCGGTCGTCGGCGCCGGTCCTCGTGCCGCCGTTGCCGAGGTCGGTGCCGTAGACCAGCCGGACACCGGCCTCGTGCAACGCCTTGGCGTTCCGCCGCGCGCCCCGGCCGAGGGTCTGGATCGTGGAGACGACGGGGACGCCGCTCGCCGCGACCCGGTCCACCGTCGCGGCGCTCAGCCGTTCTACGGGCGTGTGGCAGAGCTCGTCCACGCCGCCTTCCAGCGCGCGCAGCACCATCTCCTCGGTCAGCGCGTGGGCGGTCACCGCGAGGCCGTTGGCGTGCGCCGCCTCGACCACCGCGCGGACCTCCTCGACGCTCGGGACGTTGCCGCCGGACGGCTCCAGCGCGACCTTCACCAGGTCCACGCCGTCGCGCGCCAGGTCGGCGACCAGGGCCCGCGCGCGGTCCGGCGAGTCCACGAACGCCGCGAACCCGCCCGCCCCCCACGACCGCGACGGGTACCCGCCCGG
>JAVEEC010000053.1 GCA_030840645.1 Frankiaceae bacterium | reverse complement strand
GCCGCGGACGAAGATCTGGCCCTTGCCGTTGCCGGAGGCGACGCCGAGATCGGCTTCGCGAGCCTCGCCGGGACCGTTGACGACACAGCCCATCACGGCGACCCGGAGCGGCACTTCCATTCCGGTGAGCCCTTCGGTGACTTCCTCGGCGAGCTTGTACACGTCCACCTGGGCGCGGCCGCAGGACGGGCAGGAGACGATCTCAAGGTGCCGCGGGCGAAGGTTCAGCGCCTCGAGGATCTTGATGCCGACCTTCACCTCTTCCACCGGCGGCGCGGAGAGCGAGACGCGGATCGTGTCGCCGATGCCCTCGGCGAGCAGCGCGCCGATGCCGACGCAGGACTTGATGGTGCCCTGGAACGCCGGCCCCGCCTCGGTCACGCCGAGGTGCAGCGGGTAGTCGCACTGCGCGGCGAGCTGGCGGTACGCGTTGATCATCACGACGGGATCGTTGTGCTTGACCGAGATCTTGATGTCGCGGAAGCCGTGCTCCTCGAACAGCGAGCACTCCCACAACGCGCTCTCGACCAGCGCCTCGGCCGTGGGCCGACCGTACTTCGCGAGCAGCGAAGGCTCCAGCGACCCGGCGTTGACCCCGATGCGGATCGGGATGCCGGCGTCGCTCGCGGCCCGCGCGATCTCGCCGACCTTGTCGTCGAACTTCTTGATGTTGCCGGGGTTGACGCGGACCGCCGCGCAGCCCGCGTCGATCGCGGCGAACACGTACTTCGGCTGGAAGTGGATGTCGGCGATCACCGGGATCTTCGACTGCCGCGCGATCGCGGGCAGCGCCGCCGCGTCGTCGGTGTCGGGCACCGCGACGCGGACGATCTGGCAGCCGCTGGCGGTCAGCTCGGCGATCTGCTGGAGGGTGGCGTTGACGTCGGCGGTCTTGGTCGTCGTCATCGACTGGACGCTGACCGGCGCGCCGTCGCCGACGGGGACGCTGCCGACGTCGATGCGCAGGCTCTTGCGGCGTGGGGCCACCTGCGGGGGCGGCGGCGCGGGCATGCCGAGCGGGATCGCCGTCATCAGAACGGGCTGGCGATCGGGTTCGTGATCCCCGCGTAGAGCAGCACCAACGTCAACGACCCCATCACGACGATGAACCCCACCATGGCAGGCATCAGTTTACGGAGGTCCACCCGGCCGGGGTCCGGGCGGCCCAGCAGGCGGGCGATGCGCGACCGCACCGACTCGTACGCGAGCACCGCCAGGTGCCCCCCGTCGAGGGGCAGCAACGGCAGCAGGTTGAACAGCCCGATGAACACGTTGAGCTGAGCGATCAGGATCAGGAAGACGAGGAAGTTGCTCGTGGTGAACGCGCCCGCGCTGATCCGCCCCAGGTCGATGACGCTCACCGGGGCGCCGTTGTCGACGGTTCTCGGCTTGCCCTGCGCGGTGTCGCGGAAGAGCGCGGGCAGCTTGCCGGGGATCTCGACCAGGGCCTTGACCGAGCCGGTCGTCAGCTCCCACATCAACCCCCCGGAGCGCGCCACGGCGGCGAACGGCCCGGCGCGCTTGAACTCTCCGGGGGCCACGCCGATCCGGCCCTCGGTGGTCGCCTCGCCGTCGGCGTTCTTGGTCGGGATGCGTTCGATCACGACGGGGAGCGTGATGCGCGTGCCGTCGCGGTCCACGACGACCTCGGCCGGGCCGGCCTCGTGGGCGTGGACCGGGTCGGAGAAGTCCCGCTGCCAGTCGGTGACCGGCTTGCCGTCGAGGCCGACGATCCGGTCGCCCTTGCGCAGCCCCGCGGCCTGCGCGGGCGCGGCCGGCTTGCCGTCGCAGCCGGTTGACGGGTCGGGTTCGAGGCAGGCGTAGACCTGCTCGACGCGGGTGGTGTTCTTGGCCGGCTCCCCGAACGTCACCAGCGCGGTGAACAGCAGGACGAACGCGATGACGAAGTGCATCGCGGAGCCCGCCGAGAGCACCACAGCGCGCTGCGGCGCGGGGAAGCGCCAGAACGCGCGCGGCTCGTCGCGGGGGTCGTCCAGCTCTTCGAGCTGGGTCATGCCGACGATCTTGACGAAGCCGCCGACGGGGAACGCCTTGACGCCGTACTCCGTCTCGCCGCGGCGCCGCGACCAGAGCGTCGGCCCCATGCCGATGAAGTACCGGCTCGCCTTCATGCCGAACTTCTTCGCGGTCATCAGGTGACCGAGCTCGTGCAGCGCGATGCTGGTGAGCAGCGCGACCGCGAACACCACGACTCCGAGCGTTGCCACTTACGCCTCTCCCCTGGCGAGGTCCGTACCCGCCAGCTCCCGGGCGCGCCGGCGCGCCCAGGTCTCTGCTTCCAGAACATCGGCAAGCGTCGCGCAGTTCCCGACCGTGTGCTCGCCGAGGACGCGTTCCACGGTCTCGATGATCCTCGGGAACGGCACCGCGCCCGCCAGGAACGCCGCGACCGCCTCCTCGTTGGCGGCGTTGAACACGCCGGGAGCCGTCCCGCCCGCCTCGCCCGCCTGCCGCGCGAGAGCCACCGCGGGGAACGCGTTCGTGTCCAGCGGCTCGAACGTCAGCGTGTGCCGCGCCGTCCAGTCCATCGGCGGCTGCGCGTCCGCAACGCGGTCCGGCCAGGCGAGCCCGAGCGCGATCGGCAGCCGCATGTCAGGCGGGCTCACCTGTGCGAGCGTCGAGCCGTCGATGAACTCCACCATCGAGTGGACCAGCGACTGTGGGTGGACGACGACGTCGATGGCGGCGTACGGCACGTCGAACAGCAGGTGCGCCTCGATCACCTCGAGCCCCTTGTTGACCAGGGTCGCGGAGTTGACGGTGATCACCGGGCCCATCGCCCACGTCGGGTGGGCGAGCGCGTCGTCGACGGTGACGTCGGTGAGGTCGCTGCGGCCTCTGAAGGGACCGCCGCTCGCGGTCAGCACCAGGCGCCGTACCTCGTCGCGGCGGCCGCCGCGCAGGCACTGCGCGAGGGCGGAGTGCTCGGAGTCGACGGGCACGAGCTGGTCAGGTCTTGCCCGGCTCTTGACCAGCGGTCCGCCGACGATCAGCGATTCCTTGTTCGCGAGCGCCAGCGTGCGGCCCGCGTCGAGCGCGGCGAGCGTCGGGGCGAGGCCGATCGAGCCGGTCATGCCGTTCAGGACGACGTCGCACGGCCAGGCGGCGACCTCCTCGGCAGCCTGCGGGCCGGCGAGGATCTTCGGTATCGGGTGGTCGCCGGTCGCGTACCCGCGGCGCTGGGCGGCGGCGTAGAACGCGAGCTGCAGGTCCTGCGCGGCGGTCGCGCGGGCGACGCCTACGACCTCGACACCGAGGTCGAGCGCCTGCTCGGCCAGGGTTGTGGGGTCGCTGCCCCCGGCCGCGAGCCCGACGACGCGGAACCGGTCCGGGTTGCGGCGCACGACGTCGACGGCCTGGGTGCCGATCGAGCCGGTCGAGCCGAGGAGGACCACGTCGCGCATGCGCCCAGTGTCGCGCACGCCACCGAGCCCGTACTCACCGGGCCGCGAAACGGTCCCTCTGCCCGGCCCCGGCTCGTTCCGTGAAGATCGCCACGCTCGAGAGGGGCGGGTGGGCTGCACAGAACGCATGTGCGGCACGCGAACGGACGCATTACGGCCTTTGGCGCGTTGACGTGCAGGAACGACGAACGCCGCGACGAATCGACAACTGCAGCCGGCGGCACTCAAGCGGACACTTCTTCCCTATGACCCCGCGATAAGCGCGAACGGACGGTGGATCGTGTTCCAGTCAGGCGCCTCCAACCTCGGCCCCGCGGACCAGACGGTCCCGGTCACCGACGTCTACCTCTACGACCGCCAGACCGCGACGTTCGCGATCGTGTCCGCGTCCACGCAGGGGGTGCAGGCCACCCACCATGCGGTCATGGCCGCCGTCAGCGGCAACGGGGAGGTCGTGGCGTTCGGCAGCGCCGCGCCGAACCTCGTCGTCGACGACACCAACGGCCTGCCCGACGTGTTCGTGCATCGGGCTGGTTGATCTCGCTCGCGGACGCCGCACGGCTCGTACGTCATGGGCCACGGCCGGGTTCGTCGGACGATCGGCCCGATCGCAGTCGGACTCGACAGGAGGAACGCTTCGTGGTCAGCAGGCGTGTGACGCGACATCCCCGCGCCACCTGGTGGACCGTGCTGGCGTTGGTCACGGCCGCGAGTTTTGTCGTGGCCGTCGGAACCGCGATCTCGCGGATGGCGCCCTCGCCGGTCCCTCGCGCGGCCGCCTCGCTGAGCCCGACCCCCAGCTCGCCTTCGTCGACCCCGTCGATGACGCCCCAGCCCTCACCCTCGGCTTCGCCGTCGCCGCGCCCGAGCCTGAGCCAGACTCCGCGGCCGCCACACTCGCCGAGCCCGGCGCGGACCAGTCGCGCCGTTCCGGTCGCTCACGCGAAGCGACCCACGCTACCGGCGGACCAGTTGCACGACACCACTGTCGCGGTCCACGCGAAAGATGCCGCGGTGCGGACGGTGGAGACCGCCACGGTCCTGGTCGACACCCGCAGCACCGGCATGACGATGGACCAAATCGACTGGGGCGACGGCGGACGCGACACCCTGATGGCGATCGACTGCCCCGTGCACGTCAGCCCGTCACCGTCGCCTACACCGCGCTCGGCGCAGGGCACCTTCGTGCATCGGTTCCGGTACCCGGGCGTGTACTACGCCGTCGTCCGCGTCAAGCACCAGTGTGAGGGACCGGCGGGGTCGAACTACCGGGCAGTTCGCATCGACGTCAACCGCGGTCCGAACCTGGCTAACGGCCCGAGCGCCCCGGACGTCCGCTTCAGCCCGAACGACTACACCAGCAAGGACGCCTTCTTTATCAGTGGCTCCGACCAGGACGGGTGGGTCTCCCGCACCGTCGTCGACTGGGGCGACGGCTCCAGCCCGGCGGTTTCGTCATACGGTCTGGGTGGCTGCGCTGACCCCGACTGGCAGTGGCCCCAATCCGATCACGGCACCTCCCTGACCCACCACTACGCCAAGCCAGGCACGTACCACGTCACCACTCAGGTCATGAGTAGCGGCTGTGACGGCAAGAACGTCCAGCACGCGACGGCCGTCACCGACGTCACCCGATGAGAGCCCGGTGCGGAGAGCAGTAGGCGTGCCCGCGCGACACCGAGGGTTCACCTGGTGGAGCTGGCCCGTCGGAACTCCAACAAACCTGGGTGGGCGCGACGCCAGACGCACCGTGCCACCTGGGACGAGTACCCGGTGCTGCCCGACGAGCGCCGTGCGCCGACGAGCAGGTCGTTCGTCCAAGAGGGCGAGGCCGGCGCGTGTGCGGTTCGACGAGCAGCAACCGCAACTGTGCTGTCCGGTTGTCCTCGCGGACGCGGAACACCGAGCCGACCCGCTCCACGCCGGCGCGCGCGACCAGCGCCTCGAACGACGCGTCCCAGCCGTACTCCGCGACGTACAGCGCGCCGTGGTCACACCGACGATCTGTCAGTTTCGATCTCGATGTCCCCCACGGTGGAGTCGGACCGGTAACGGCAGTACACGCCGGTGACGATCGTGCGTTCCAGGTGGGCGGCCAGCTCGGGCACCAGCGGTTCCAGCTTGCGGATCGCGTCGCGGACCCGGCCGGTCACGGCTTTGCGCGCGCGCTCGGCGGGGTGGTTGGCGAACCGGCGCGGCCGGCGGCCGGCTCCCGTGACGCGGCTCAGCTCGTCGATGAGCGACTGCCGTTCGGCTTCCGCGGCGGCACGCCGCTCGGGGTCGTTGTCCAGCTCGGCGTCGGCGATGTCGGCATCGAGATCGGCGAGGCGACGCCGGTACGCCTCCAACGCTGATCGGTCGGCGACCTCGCCCGTGTCGCTCGAACGGACACCGGCCGAGACGAGATCGAGCGCGTGGATCTCCGTCCCGGCCGCGGCGATGAGCCGCGCGATGTCGGTAAGCCCTTTCGCATGGGGCACGGTTGCCCGGCGGCCGGCGAACGTGAGGTCCCAGACCGGACCCCGGCGGCGCATCGCGGCGGCCGTGTCCGCACGCGCAGGTTGCTCGCGACGATCGAGTGCGGCGGCCAGCCGGTCGGCGATGTCGGCGTGGCGGCCCGCGAACGCGACCACCGCACCGTTCACGCCGCACGAGTCGCCGAGCGGGCGGATCTCGTCGAGCAGCTCGCGGCAGAGGCCGTCGTCGCCGAGCGCGACAGCCGCGTACGCGAGCTCGCGCACGTACACCGACCACAGGTACGACCGGTCCTCCCGCCAGCCGAGCTCCACGACGGTGGCGACGTGTCGGGCCGCGTCGTCGAGGTCGCCCACGTGGGCCAGGAACCCGGCGGCGACGGCGTGCGCGTGGACCGGCGCGCCGGTCCAATGGGCCACGGCTTCGGCGGCGAACGACCGGATCTCGTCCGCGTCGCCGCGCGCCCTGACCAGCTCCAGGCGCTGGGACATGCGCACGTTCGCCGTGTCCGGCTCTCTGATCCGTTCGCCGAGAGCCGCTGCCTGCTCGATGAGCCGGCCGGCCTCGTCGAGCCGGCCACGGAGCAGCGCGAGACAGGCCCGGCGAGTCTCGGCGAGGTAGCGGTGACGCGGCTGCCCAAGGTCGTCGAGGATGGCGAGGCATGACGTGAGCGTCGCCTCGAACGCGGGCGAGCCCTGTTCGAGCTGGGCATTGGCGAGCAGCAGCAGGCCCTCGGCCTCGCGGTTCCGGTCACCGGCGGCCACGGCAACCGACACGATCTCCCTGCAGATCTCGGCCCGCGCGCGACCGGCGCCGGGTGTCCAGAGAACGTCGTGCCGCGCGAGCAGGCAGGTGAGAAGCGTTGCGGGGTCGCCGCTGCGCCGGCCGGCCGCGAGGGCCTGTTCGCTGAGCGGGCCGGCGCGCGGCCGGTCCTCGGCAACGGAGTGCTGGAGCTCGCGAGCGAGCGTGGCGGTGAGACGTGCTTCGAGATCGACGTCGGTCACGACCGCGAGCGCGCGTTCGAGCCCGACAACGATCTCGTCGCGCCGCGCCGCGAACGTCGCGCCGAGCTGGGCGGTGGCCAGCGCGACGCGCCCGATGCGTTCCGCGTCGCCAGCGCGGGAGGCGACCTCGCTCGCGTAGCGAAGGAGGTCGCGGGCCTCGTCGGTGTTGCTGCCGCAGGCGAGCGCATCGGCCTCGGCGAGCAGGACGTCGGCGAGCGTTCGGTCGTCGAGGTCGACAGCCGCGTCGGCGACAGCGGCGCGGACCCGGCGCAGGTGTCCGGCGGCCTCCCCGAACGCGAGGGCGGCACGATCGGCGGCAGCGGCTCGCAGCGCCCACCGCACCGCGCGGTCCGGCCCGTCGAGAGAGACGGCGGCGAGGAAGTGGCCGGCGGGCGCGGACGGTAGGACCTGCCCGCCGCGCGCGGCGCGTGCTTCGAGCGCCGCGCCGACTGCCCGGTTCAGCGCGACACGGCGAGCGGGCTCGATCCGGTCGAGCACCGTCTCCCGCAGCAGGTCGTGCGCGAACCGCACGCCGTTGTCGATGCGGAGGAGGACACCCGCATCGACCGCCGCGCGCGACGCCGTCTCGACGTCGACGACCGACGTCTCGAGCGCTGCGGCAACGACGTCGGGCAGCAGCGCGAGCCCGATGACCGCGGTGACCTCGAGCACAGCAACGGTGCCGGCCGGCAGCAGGTCGACCCGCCGCCCGATCGTGTCGCGGACCGCGGCGGGAACGGGCTCGTCGAGAGCACCGAGCAACGCCAGCTCCCGGACGAAGAACGGGTGGCCGCCGGTACGCCGGTGGACACCCTCCGCGACCTCGGGCGCTATCGGCTGGCCCGTCGTTCGTTCGAGCAGCCGGCGGACCGCGGCGACGTCGAGCCCGTCGACCTGCAGGTGATCGCCGTGGGCAGCGGCGTCCCTGAGACGCTTGAGCGCTGGGGAGCCCGCCTCGTCGTGGCGGTACGCACCGATCAGGCCGACACCCGCCAGCCCGGGCGCGCGGGCAACGAAGTCGAAGAGCTCGAGCGAGGACTCGTCGGCCCACTGCAGGTCGTCGAGGATCAGCAGCAACGGCTGCTCGATCGCGACGGTCGCGAGCAGCCGGACCGCCGCGTCCATGGCGAGGAGCCGATCGCGTTCGGACGCCTCGGCCCGCGGCGACGCGCTCGCGAACGACGGCACGATCGAGGCGAGCAACGCCGCGTCCTCGCCGACGGCGGCGCGAACGCGGTCGGCGCCGACGGCGCGGACCAGCCCGTCCAGCGCCTGCGTCCACGGCCAGTACCCGGGGCGGGCGTCGACGTCGACGCAGGTGCCCCACGCCGTCCGCGCACCGCGTTCGACCGCGGACGCGGCAACCTCCCTGAGCAGCGAGGTCTTGCCGATGCCGGCCTCGCCCGCGACGAGGGCGGTGACCCGCCGGCCGTCCAGCACGCGCTCGACCAGCCCGTACAGGCGGTCGAGCAGCCGGTCCCGGCCGACGAGGTCGTCCGTGGGAGAGGTCTGCGACACGGCCCCATTGTTGCGTTCACCCGGGCTTATCGTGGTCTGGCAATTCGCCAGACGGAACCTTCCGCCCCGAGCCGTCGATCTGGCGCCTACCGGGTGACGACCCCGACACAGAGGACGGCCGCGATGGGCTTCGACCCGATCCAGTACAAGACCACGACCCGCGAGCAGTGGGAGACCGCCGCCGAGGCCTGGGACCGTTGGGGCCCGACGCTGGAGGACTGGCTCGGCGACGCGACCGAACGGATGCTCGATGCCGCCGGCGTCACGGAAGGCAGCCGGGTGCTCGACGTCGCGGCCGGTGCCGGCGGGCAGACGATCGCGGCCGCCCGGCGGGCGGGCCAGGACGGTGGCGTGGTCGCCACCGACATCTCGCCGACGATCCTCACCTTCGCCGCCAAGCTGGCGGCCGACGCCGGTCTCGCGAACGTCGAGACGCGCGAAGCCGACGGCGAGTCGCTCGACGCGTTCGCACCGGGATCGTTCGACGCCGTCATCTCCCGGCTCGGGCTGATCTACTTCCCCGACCAGAACGCCGCGCTGACCGGCATGCACCGGGCGCTGCGCGACGGCGGGCGCGTGGCGGCGGTCGTGTACTCGACGCCGGACCGCAACGCCTTCTTCTCGCTGCCCGTGTCGATCATCCGCGAGCGCGCGCAGCTTCCCGCGCCGCAGCCGGGCCAGCCTGGCCCGTTCAGCCTCGGCGCCCCGGACGTCCTCGAAACGGCGTTGCGCGACGCCGGGTTCACCGACGTGCGCGTGGAGACGGTTCCCGCTCCGCTGCGGCTGCCGAACGCTGCCCGGTGCCTGCGCTTCGAGCGCGAGTCCTTCGGCGCGCTGCACCAGATGCTCGGCGGGGTGCCCGAGGCCGACCGACCCGCCGTGTGGGCGGAGATCGAGGCCGCACTCGGCCGGTTCGAGACCGTTGACGGCTTCGTCGGCCCGTGCGAGCTGCTCGTCGCGTCGGGCGTCAAGTGATTACCGTCGCCGCAGTGCAGTCGACCCCCGCCTTCCTCGACCGCGACGCGACGGTCGACCGGCTCGTGGCGTCGATCGAGGAGGCGGCGGCGGCCGGCGCCCAGCTGATCGTGTTCCCCGAAGCGATCGTGCCCGGTTACCCGGACTGGGTGTGGCGGACCCCCGCGTGGTCCGACGGCGCGTGGTACGAACGGCTGCACGACCAGGCCGTCGACATCCCCGGGCCGGTCACCGAGGTCCTCGGCGCGGCGGCGCGCGAGGCCGGCGCGTGGGTCGTCGTCGGCGTCACCGAACGGGTCCGGTCAGGCACGCTCTACAACACGTTGCTCTACCTCGACCCCACGGGCGGCGTCGCCGGCATCCACCGCAAGCTGATGCCGACCGGCGGTGAGCGAACGGTCTGGGGCAACGGCGACGGCTCGACCCTCACCGTGGTCGACACCGGCTTCGCGCGGGTCGGCGGGCTGATCTGCTGGGAGAACCTCATGCCGCTCGCCCGCGCGGCGATGTACCAGCAGGGCATCGACATCCATCTCGCGCCGACGTGGGACAACAGCGACGCGTGGCTGTCGACGCTGCGCCACATCGCGCGCGAGGGACGCGTGTTCGTCATCGGGACCAACACCTGCCTGCACAGCAGCGACGTGCCCCGCTCGCTGCCCGGCGCCGATCGCCTCTACCCGGAGAACGGCGACGACTGGCTGTCGCGGGGCAACACCGCGATCGTCGGGCCGGACGGCAGCGTCCTCGCCGGTCCCCTCACCGAACGCGCCGGGATGCTGGTCGCCACTCTGGACCTCGACGCGTTGCGCGCCGCCCGCAGGGAGTTCGACCCTGTCGGTCACTATGCCCGCCCCGACGTGTTCCGCCTGACGGTCGAGCGCCCGCGACACGACGTTGCCTGAACGCCGCGCATCGCAGCGGACGTCAACAGGGGCGGCTCCCCGAAGGAAGCCGCCCCTGTTTGGGACACCTGGGCCGAAGCGGACCTACTGACCCTGGGCCTTGCGGCCCAAGGTTGGAGTAAGGCCGCCCTGGTGGAGGTAAGGGGATTCGAACCCCTGACCCCTTGCCTGCCGAGCAAGTGCTCTACCAGCTGAGCTATACCCCCAGGCGAACTTGCGGAAGTCTACAAGACGGGCTCGGTCGGCGTGGCATCGTCCGGCTCCGGGTCGACGCCGGTGTTGTACGCCACCAGCCGCCAGCCGCCGTTACGCCGCACCAACGCCGCCCACCGGGCGTTGCCGAGCGCGCCCAGCAGCGGGCGGGCCGACACCGGCAGCCCCAACAGCGCGAGGACCAGCGCGCGCGACGTGCCGCCGTGGGAGACGACGACGAGCGGGCCGCCAGGCGGTACGGCGGCGAGGTGCGCCGACACGGCCGCCAGCGCGCGGGTCGCGACGTCGTCCACGGACTCGCCGCCCTCGTGGCGTACGTCCGCGCCCGCCAGCCAACCGGCGTACGTCTCCGGGAAGCGGTCCTCGATCTCGGCCCGGGACAGCCCGCTCCACTCGCCTACGTCGACCTCGCGCAGCCGCGCGTCCAGCGTGACGGGCAGCCCGAGGTACGCCGCGGTCGACGCCGCCCGCGCGAGGTCCGAGGAGACGACGAGGGACGGGCCGAGCAGCGACAAGGCGCGCGCGGCGGCCTTGGACTGCGCGTGGCCCACGTCGTCCAACGGCGTGTCGGCGTGGCCCTGGAACCGCCCGGCGTCGTTCCAGGCCGTCCGCCCGTGCCGCCAGACGACCAGGTCGACGGGGTCGGTCAACGCGCGGCCGCGCCCTCGTCCGCGTCGGTGAACTCGATCGCCGGGCAGTCCTTCCACAGGCGTTCGAGGGCGTAGAAGGTCCGCTCCTCGGCATGGAGCACGTGGACGACGATGTCGACGTAGTCGAGCAGCACCCAGCGCCCCTCGCGCTCGCCCTCGCGGCGCACCGGCTTGGCGCCGAGGTCGCGGAGGCGGCCCTCGATCTCGTTGACGATCGCGCCGACGAGGCGTTCGTTCGGGGCCGAGGCGATCACGAAGCAGTCGGTGATCACGAGCTGCTCGCTGACGTCGAGGAGGACGATGTCGCGGGCCTGCTTGTCGGCTGCCGCCTGGGCGGCGGCGAGGGCGATGTCGACGGAGTACTGCTGCGCTGTCACCCGCACAGCGTGACACACCACCCGGCCGCTACGGCTTGTAGTCCGCGCCGATCACGACGATCAGGTCGGCGACCGACTGCGTCTGCGTGCTGATCCGTACCGCTGCCGGCGCCAGGCCGAGCAGGCTCGCGGCCTTCCGCGCCTTCTCCAGGCTCCGGTCCGTCGAGTCGAACACGACGACGACCGACACCTTCTCGCCGAACGGCTGCTTGTTCCGCGTGCCGACGACCCGGAACTCTGCCCGCAGCCGCTGCGCGACGCTCGCGCCGAGCCCTGGCGTGCCCACGCCGTTGAGGATCAGCACGCGGTTGTCGCCGACGTCGCGGCCGGGCGGGATCGACTCGGCGAGCTGGCTCCGGACCAGGGTGGCAACCTCGTCGATCTTGATCGAGTACGTCGGCGTGTCGGATCCGGTGTCGATGGACGTGACGGGCAGCACCTGGGGCTCGTACCGCTCGGCCGCGCGCGCGCTGCGTACCCCTTCGAGGAACGTTGCCAGGTCGAGCGGCTGCACGCCGCCGAGCGTCGACCCGCGGCCGAGTGCGGTGATGCTCGTGGCGAGGGCGGCGCGGTCGTCCGGCAGCGCGTCGAGCAACGCTTCGAGAACGCCCTGGAGCCGGGCCTGCGACGCGATCTCGTCCTGGCCCCTGGCGACGTACGTCGCGTACGCCAGCGCCGTCGCGCCGTCGAGCCGCTGCCCCGCCCCGGCACGGACGAGGATCTTCGCGGTGCCGCGCGGGCCGGTCTGGACGACGTCCGTATCGACGTCCACGACGACCCCGCCGACGCCGTTGACCAGGGCGGCGAACGCCTCGCTCGTCAGCGTCCAGTCGTGGTCGACGGTGACGCCCATCAGGTCGGAGACGGCCTCGCGCGCGACGGTCGCGCCACCGAGGCGGACGGCGTTGACGAGGACGACGTTGCCGAGGCCGGCGACGTCGGCGAGCGTGTGCACGGGGACGAGGACGACCGAGGCGCGGGCCGGGACCGGGTCGTACGCGAACAGCACCGCCGCTTGCCCCACCCTGGCGGCGCCGGTGACCTCGAACAGCAGCGTCCGCTGGGTGCGTTCCCTGGCGACCGGTGTCTTCTTGTGGGTGACGGCGCTGCCGACGAGCGTGACCGCGGCCACGACGGCCGCGACGACGACGATCACCAGGAGGACGCTGGTGCGGCGCCTGCGCTGCTTGCGCCTGCGCTTGCGGATCGACGCGCGGGACGCGCGCCGGGCGGGGCCGAGGTTCTGCGGCCCGACCGGCGTCGTGGACTCGCCGCGGCCCGCCCGGCGCTGGCCGCGCGCCATCAGGCGCTCCCCGCGTAGAGACCGTGGGTGGCGATGTAGTCGACGACCGGCTGGGGCACGAGGTAGGTGATCGGCGCCCCCCGCCCGACCCTGGAGCGGCAGTCCGAGCCGGACACGTCGAGCGCGGGCACGTCCACCAGCGTGACCGACCCCGGGGGGAACGCCGCCACGTCGACCAGGTGGCCCGGCCTGGTCACGCCGACGAGGTGGGCCAGGTCCATGATCCGCGCGGGCTCGTGCCACGTCGGCAGCCCCGCGAGCGCGTCCGCACCGACGATGAAGAACAGCTCGTCGCCGCCGGCGGCCAGCTCGGTCAGCGTGTCCACCGTGTACGTGACGCCGGGCCGGTCGATCTCCGACCGGCTCACCGAGAACCGCGCGTCGCCCTCCGTCGCCAGCACCGTCATCGCGTACCGGTCCTCGCCCGGCGAGACGGCCGCCGTCGCCTTCTGCCACGGCAGCCCGGTCGGCACGAACACGACCTCGTCCAGCGCGAGGCGGTACGCCACCTCGGACGCGGCCGCGAGGTGGCCGACGTGGATGGGGTCGAACGTTCCCCCCATCACGCCGACGCGCCGCGCTGCCATGGGCTCGACCCTAATGCGCGTCAGACGGGAAGCAGGCGCGCCACGAACGCCTGAAGCTGCTCGGCGTTGCGGCACTCGACCATCTCGTCGACGAGCGGCGTGTACTGCGCGACGGCGGAGTCGCCGGTGTCCCAGTACGCGCGTGGCTCCGGGTTGAGCCAGTAGGAGTGCCTCGCCCGCTTCGCGATCGAGGTCAGGGCGTTGGCACCGGTGGCCCGGTAGTTGTTGCGCGCGTCGCCGAGGACGAGCAGCGACGTCCGCGGTCCTACGGCGTCCGCGTACCGTTCCGCGAACACCTCGAACGAGTGCCCGTAGTCGCTGTGCCCGTCGAACCAGACCAGCTCCGCCTCCTCGGAGAGGCGGCGCATCGCCTCGCCGAAGTCGCCGCCCGCGAAGAAGTCGGTGACCTCGTCGCAGGTGTCGATGAACGCGAACGCCCGCACCTTGGTGAACTGCTCGCGCAGCGCGTACGCGAGCATCAGCGTGAACCGCGCGAACGCGCTCACCGAGCCGCTCACGTCGCAGAGGATCACCAGCTCGGGCCGGTGCGGCTTGTGCGGGCGGTGATGGGTCACGACCGGGACGCCGCCGGTACCGAGACTCGCCCGGACGGTACGGCGGAAGTCCAGCCTTCCCCTGCGCCCCAGGCGTCTCCGCGCCGCGAGCCGGGTGGCGAGCCTTCGCGCGAGAGGGAGGACCGTACGCCGCAGCTCGGCCAGGTCGTCGCGGCTCGCGCGGACGAAGTCGACGTGCTCGGGCAGCCCCTTCACCGCCGTCTTGGCGACGGCCTCCGGGCCCTTCTCCTCGGTGAGCAGGCGGCGTACCTCGGCGTCGACGTACCGCTCGAACTGCCGGGTCCGCTCGGTGATCGTCCGTCGTGCAACCTGCTCCGCGAGGCCGCCGGGCGGCGCGTCGCCGAGGAGGCGGCGCAGCAGCCCGGCCATCAACGTCTCCGGCGACAGCGCGCGCAGCACGCGGTACGAGAACCACGACTGCCTCCCGGGCGCCGCGTCCGCGCGGCCGAGGCCGTGCACCGCCATCCGCGCGAGCCGGCGCAGCGTCGTGTCGTCGGCGTCGAGGAGGAGGCGTTCCAGCGCCTCCCGCATGGCAGCCGGGTCGGTGGGGTCGAGCCCGGAGAGCGGGTCGTCCGGGCCGAGGTCGTCGTCGGGCGCGGCGGTGCCGACGCCGAGCGGGAAGTAGAGGTCGAACAACGCGTCGTACGCCGCCCGGTGCGCCGGGCGCTTGACCGTCGTCGCGGCGAGACCCTCGCGGAGATCGTTGCGCCGCAACAGATCCACGGACGTCAGCGCGCGAACCGCGTCGATGCTCTCGGCCAGGCTGACCGGCACGCCGACGCGGCGCAGCGCCTCGACCAGCTCGACCGTCCGGTCGAGCAAGCTCGCGTCGCGGACCGGGCCGGTCAGTTGTCGCCTAGCTTCAGCTGACCGGCAGCGCGCTGCTGGTCGCCCACGTGCTTCAGGACGACGCCGAGCGTCGCGGACGCCGTTGCCTCGTCCAGGGTGTCGACCCCGAGCGCGACGAGGGTGCGCGCCCAGTCGATCGTCTCCGCGACGGACGGGCTCTTGCGCAGCTCCAACGCCCGCAGCGCGCGGACCGTCCGGACGAGCTGCTCGGCGAGGCGTTCCGCGACCTCGGGGACGCGGGCGAGCACGATCGCGCGCTCGCGCTCGAAGTCCGGGTAGTCGAGGTGCAGGTACAGGCAGCGGCGCTTGAGCGCCTCGGAGAGCTCGCGGGTGGCGTTCGACGTGAGGACGACGAACGGCCGGCGCACCGCGACGATCGTGCCGAGCTCGGGGATGGTGACCTGGAAGTCGCTGAGGACCTCGAGGAGCAGCCCCTCGACCTCGACGTCGGCCTTGTCGGTCTCGTCCACCAGCAGCACCGTCGGCTCGGTCCGGCGGATCGCGGTGAGCAGCGGCCGCGACAGCAGGAACTCCTCGCTGAAGATGTCGTCGTGCGTCTGCGCCCAGGTCTCGTTGACGTCGTCGGTCCGGGCGGCCTGGATGCGGAGGAGCTGCTTCTTGTAGTTCCACTCGTAGAGGGCGCGCGACTCGTCCAGGCCCTCGTAGCACTGCAGCCGGATCAGCTCTGAGCCGGTGGCCTGTGCCACCGCCTTCGCCAGCTCGGTCTTGCCGACGCCCGCGGGACCCTCGACCAGCAACGGCTTCCCGAGCCGGTCGGCGAGGAACACCACCGTCGCGATGGCGTCGTCGGCGAGGTACCCCGCCTCCCCGAGCCGGGCCCGGGCGTCGGCGACCGACGCGAACAGCGGCATGGCGCGCCTCCAGTGGGCGAGAGACCGAACGCCATTCTGCCACCGCGCCGCCCGCCCGGGCCGGCCGCCCCGGCCGGCGGCTACCGGTGAGTACCGACCGGCGCGTCAGCGCTACCGGTGAGTACGGACGTTCGTACTCACCGGTAGCCTCGGCGGCGTCGGGGGGCCGGATGGCGGAGGTGGCGGCGGTGCGGGTGGCGTTCCTGGGGCTGGGGCGGATGGGCGCGCCGATGGCGGCGCACGTCGCGCGGGCCGGCCACGAGCTCACGGTGTGGAACCGCACGCCCGGCCGCGCCACCGACCTGGTCGCGCTCGGCGCGCGGGAGGCCGCGAACGTCGCCGACGCCGTACGCGACGCCGAGGTCGTCGTCACGATGCTGTTCGGGCCCGACGCCGTACGCGAGGTGCTCGGGCAGGTCGCGGAGGCGGTGCCCGCGGGCGGCCTGGTAATCGACTCCTCGACGGTCGGCCCGGCCGTCGCCCATGACCTCGGAAAGGCGTTGCGCGCCAAGGGGATCGGGTTCGTGGACGCGCCCGTCGCCGGGTCCGTCCAGCCCGCGATCGACGGCACGCTCGGCGTCCTCGCCGGCGGCAGCGCCGACGACTACGCGACCGCGGAGCCGTTGCTGCGGCTCTGGGGCGACCCGGCGCGGGTCCGCCACCTCGGCCCGGTCGGCGCGGGCAGTGCGATGAAGCTGGTGGTCAACCTCACCCTCGGCGTGGCGATGGGCGGCGTGGGCGAGGCGCTGCGGCTCGCGGGCGACCTCGGCGTGGACCGTACGGCGGCCCTCGACGTCCTCGCGGCCGGACCGCTCGGCACGACCGTCGGCACCAAGCGGGCGATGCTCGACTCGGGCGACTTCACGCCGACCGGCTTCTCGCTGGACCTGATGACGAAGGACCTGGCACTGGCTCTGGACGCCGCCGACGGCGACCTCGCGCTGACCCGCGCGGCGCTCGCGGCGGCGCGGGAGGCCACGGCCGCCGGGCACGGGTCCGACGACTACGCCGCCATCGCCGGCCACATCGGCTACGAAGGCAGCGCCGACAGCATCTGAGGGAGATCGCGTGGTCACCGCCTGGATCAACAACGTCACCATCGACTGCACCGACGCGGACGCGCTCGCGGCGTTCTACGCCGCCCTGCTGGACCGCGAGGTCGTCTGGAGCGGCGGCGTCTGGGTCGTCGTGGGACGGGCGCGGCCGAACGAGCCGAACCTCGTGTTCCAGCGGGTCGCCGACCTGACACCGGGCAAGTCGCGCGCCCACATCGACGTGCACGCCGACGACGTCGACGCGGCGACCGAACGCGCGGAGTCCCTCGGCGCCGTACGCGGGGAGGACGTCGCCGAGCACGGCATGTCGTGGCGTGTCATGCGCGACCCGGAGGGCAACCCGTTCTGCCTCGCGCCCGGGCACGCGTAGGCCCGCGAGTGACCGTCGCCGGCTGGCGCTGCGCCTGCGGGGCCGATGACCTCCACACGGTGTACTGCCCGTCCTGCGGCCGGCCGGTGCCCGGCTGGGTGCCGCTGTCGTCGCCGGACGACACCGCTCGGGGGCGGTTCGCGCTCGACCGGCGCGGGCGGTGGACGGCGGCCGCGCTGCTGCTGGTCCTCGCGGCCGGCCTGAACGTCCTCACGGTCCGGGTCACCGACCGCAACACGGCGGTGCGCCGGGCGCGGGCGGCGGCGCTCCAACGCACGGTCGCCGAGCTGGAGGCGTTCGTCGCCGACCACCACGGCGGGCCGTTCCTCCGGCCGGTCAGCGTGAAAGCGCTGGGGGACGCCGACTTCCTCCTCGCCCTGGGCGGCGTCGACCCCGACGATCCCCCGCAGCCGTCGTCACCGACGAAGTCACCGCCGCCTGCCTCCGGCGACTTCGCGTCGACCATGAAGGGGCTGGGCATCGCGGACGTCAGCGACGACCCCGACCGCGTGCGCGCGACGTTGCTCACCGACGGCATCCAGGGTTTCTACTCGACGGGCAACCAGCGTCTCTACGTCCGCTCGCGGCAACTGACCGCCTACGCCCGGCTGGTCCTCGTGCACGAGCTGACGCACGCCTGGCAGGACCAGCACTACGACCTGGACTCGGTCCTCGCGGGCATCACCGGCACCGACCGCGTGCGCGCGACGCGGGCGCTGATCGAGGGCGACGCAGCGCGGGTCGAACGTGCGTGGCGCGAGTCGCGCGGCGCGGAGCGCGCGGAGATCGACGCGTACGAGAGGACCCTCGCCAAGCACGGCGAGCCGAGCCGGGCGGAGCGCGCGTACGACGCGCTCCTCGCGTTCCCGTACCAGGCCGGCGAGGCGTTCGTCCGGACGGTGCTCGCGCGTGGCGGGAACGCCGCGCTGGACGCCGCGTTCGCGGCGCCGCCGGTGTCGACGGAGCAGGTGCTGCACCCGGCGGCCTACTTCCGGCACGACACGCCGACGACCGTTCCGACGCCGTCGAGCGACGACGAGGTGGCCGACGTCGACGCCGGCGAGCTCGGGGAGGTCGGCCTGATCGTCGTCGTCGGTCAGGGCAGGATCGACAGGGCCGCGCTCCTCGCGGCGAGCGGGTGGGACGGCGACGCGTACGTGACGTGGCGGCTCGGCGCCACGACCTGCACCCGGGTCGCCCTCGTCATGGACACCGGGGCCGGTCGCGATCGGCTGCTCGGCGTCCTTCGCACCCAGCACGTGGCGGGCCGGACGGTCGACGGGACCGGGCCGACGTCGATGCTGATGACGACCTGCGTCGCTACCCCGTGACCTGCCCGCCGGCCTGAGCGTGCTGCTACGTCGGGTGCCTGACCTGCCCGTCGCCGACGACGACGTACTTGGTGGACGTCAGCTCCGGCAGGCCCATCGGGCCGCGGGCGTGCAGCTTCTGCGTGGAGATGCCGATCTCGGCGCCGTAGCCGAACTCACCGCCGTCGGTGAACCGCGTCGACGCGTTGACCATCACCACCGCGCTGTCGACGTTCGCGACGAAGCGCCGCGCCGACTCCTGCGACGCGGTGACGATCGCCTCGGTGTGGCCGCTGCCGTACGTCCTGATGTGGCGTACGGCCTCGTCCATCGAGTGCACGACCTTGGCGGCCAGGTCGAGCGAGAGGTACTCCGTGTACCAGTCGTCCTCGGTCGCGGGGACCACGTCGCCGAACGCCGCCACCGACGCGTCGCCGTGCACCGTGACGCCCGCGAGGGCCAGCGCCGCAAGGACTTTCGGGAGGAACGCGCCCGCGACGAACTCGTGCACGAGCAGCGTCTCGGCAGCGTTGCAGACGCTCGGCCGCGTCGTCTTCGCGTCGATGACGATGGCGACGGCGGTGTCCACGTCCGCCGTCGCGTCGACGTAGACGTGGCAGTTGCCGACGCCGGTCTCGATGACCGGCACCGTCGACTCCTCGACGACGCTGCGGATCAGCTCGGCGCCGCCGCGCGGGATCAGCACGTCGACGAGACCGCGCAGCCGCATCAGCTCCTTCACCGACTCGTGACCGTCGGACGGGACCAGCTGGACCGCGTCGGCGGGCAGCCCCGCGGCGGACGCCGCCGAACGCAGGATGTCGACCAGCGCCGCGTTGCTCGACGCGGCCGACGAGGAGCCGCGGAGCAGGACCGCGTTGCCGCTCTTGAGGCAGATGCCGGCGGCGTCAACCGTGACGTTCGGGCGGGCCTCGTAGATGATCCCGACGACGCCGAGCGGGACGCGGACCTGGCGCAGCTCGAGGCCGTTCGGCAGCGTCGAGCCGCGCACCACCTCGCCGACCGGGTCCGGCAGCGCCGCCAGCGCGCGCAGCCCGTCGGCCATCGCGACGACGCGTTCCTGCGTGAGCCGTAGACGGTCCACCAGCGCGGCCGAGAGATCGGTGCCGCGCTCCACGTCGAGCGCGTTGGCCGCGAGCACCTCCGGCGCCCGCGCCTCCAGCGCGTCGGCCATCGCGAGCAGCGCCGCGTCCTTGGCCGCGCGGGTGAGCAACGCCGTCTCCGCCGCCGCGACCTTGGCCCGCGCCGCGAGTGCCCGTACCTCGGTCATGACCCGAGGGTACTCAGCGGGCGGTCGGTGTCACGGCCGCAGCAGCACCAGGTCGTCGCGGTGCACGACCTCCCGCTCGTACGCGGGACCCAGCTCGGCGGCGAGGTCGCGGGTCGACCGGCCGAGCAGCGCGGGCAGCTCGGCCGAGCCGTAGTTGACCAGGCCCCGCGCGACGACCCGGCTGTCGGGACCGACCAGCTCGACCGGGTCGCCCGCCGCGAACTCCCCCTCGGCGCCGGTCACGCCCGCGGGCAGCAGCGAGAGCCGCCGGTCGACGACGGCGCGAACGGCGCCCTCGTCGAGCAGCAGCCGACCGTTCGGCGTCGACGCGTGGGCCAGCCAGAGCAGCCGGGAGCCGCCGCGCGGACCGCTCGCGGGGACGTAGGTCCCGACGTCCGCACCGCGTACTGCGGCGGCAACGGCGTCCGCGTGCGCGACGACGACGTGCACCCCGCTGCCGGCCGCGATCCGCGCGGCCTCGACCTTGGTCGCCATGCCTCCGGTGCCGAGCGCGCCACCGGAGCCGGCCTCGACGGTGTCGAGCGCCGTCACGTCGGCCTCGCCGATCAGCCGTGCCGTCGGCACGCGGCGCGGGTCGGCGTCGTACACGCCATCGACGTCGGAGAGCAGCACGAGCAGGTCGGCGGCGACGAGGTTCGCGGCGAGGGCGGCGAGGCGGTCGTTGTCGCCGAACCTGATCTCGGCGGTCGCGACGGCGTCGTTCTCGTTGACGACGGGAACGACACCGAGCGCGAGCAGCCGGTCGAGGGTGCGGCGCGCGTTGAGGTAGTGGCCGCGCCGCACCACGTCCTCGGCGGTCAGCAGCACCTGGCCGACGGTGACGCCGTGGACGCCGAACGCCGCCGCGTACCGGTGCACCAGCGCGCCCTGCCCGACCGACGCCGCCGCCTGCAACGTCGCCAGGTCGCGCGGCCGCCGCGCCAGCCGCAGCGGGCCGAGACCGGCGGCGATCGCGCCGGAGGAGACGAGCACGACCTCGCGGCCTTCGTCGCGCAACGCCGCGAGGGCGCCCACCAGCGCATCGACCCGGTCGCCGTCGAGGTGGCCGTCGGCCGACGTCAACGACGACGAGCCGACCTTGACGACGACCCGGCGCGCGGCGGCGACGGCCTCGCGCGTCATTCGAGGTCGTCGCCGGCGTCGCCGGACCCGGGGACGCGCCGTGCGCGCTTGGCGGCGAGGCGGTCGTCGGCGCGCGGCCGGGACGACGTGTCGAGGCGCACGTCCTCGCCGCGCCGGGTCCCCGTGAACGTCTCCTCCGTCGTCGGCTCCCAGTCGAACGTCCAGTCGCCGATCGTCACCTCGGCGCCCGCCTCCGCGCCCTGCCGGAGCAGCTCGGCCTCGACGCCGACGCGGGCCAGCCGGTCGGCGAGGTAGCCGACGGCCTCGTCGTTGTCGAAGTTGGTCTGCAGCACCCAGCGCTCGACGCGGTCGCCGCGGACGACGTACCCGTCGCCCTCGGGGTGGACCGTGAAGCCGCTGTCGTCCACGGCCTTCGGCCGCAGCACGACGCGCGTCGGCTCGGCGGGCGGCGCGGCCGCGCGTGCGTCGCGGACCGCGTCCGCCATCGCGTACGCCAGCGACTGGACGCCGTCGCGCGTCGCGACCGACGTCTCGTACACCGGCAGCCCGCGCGCCTCGATGTCCTCGCGGACCAGCGGCGCGAGGTCGCCGGCGACGTCGGTCTTGTTGAGCGCGACAAGGCGGGGGCGGCCCGCGAGGCCGCCGTACTGCGCCAGCTCGTGCTCGATGGCGTCGATGTCGGTCAACGGGTCGCGCCCCGGCTCCTGCGTCGCGAGGTCCACGACGTGCACGAGGACGCTGCACCGCTCGACGTGGCGCAGGAACTCCAGCCCAAGCCCCTTGCCCTGTGACGCCCCGGGGATCAGCCCTGGCACGTCGGCGACGGTGAACACCACGTCCCCCGCCGTCACGACGCCGAGGTTCGGGACCAGGGTCGTGAACGGGTAGTCGGCGATCTTCGGCTTCGCCGCGCTCAGGACGGAGATGAGCGAGGACTTGCCCGCGCTCGGGAACCCGACCAGCGCAACGTCGGCGACGGTCTTGAGCTCGAGCACGACGTCCGCGGACGTCCCCGGCTCGCCCAACTCGGCGAAGCCGGGGGCCTTGCGCCGCTGCGACGCCAGCGCCGCGTTGCCGCGCCCGCCGCGGCCGCCGCGCGCGACGACGTACCGCACGCCGTTGCCGACGAGGTCGGCGAGGACCTCGCCGTCGGCCGTCTTGACGATGGTGCCGTTGGGGACGGGCAGGACGAGGTCGGCGGCGTTGGCGCCGTACTTGTTCGAGCCCTGGCCCTGCTTGCCGGACCCGGCCTTCTGGTGCGGGTGGAAGTGGTAGTCGATCAACGTCGTCACGCCGGGGTCGACGACGAGGACGACGTCGCCGCCGTTGCCGCCGTTGCCGCCGTCGGGCCCGCCGAGTGGCTTGAACTTCTCGCGGTGGATCGACGAGCAGCCGGGCCCGCCGTCGCCCGCGGCGGCGTGCAGGACCACTCTGTCGACGAACACTCTGATCCCTTCAAAGCGGAAGGGCGGGTCCGCAGTCGCGGCCCGCCCTCCCGGAAAGTCGCTGGTTACTCGGCCGGGACCACGCTGACGGTACGGCGGCCGCGCCGGCTGCCGAAGCGCACCGCGCCGGGCGCGAGGGCGAACAGCGTGTCGTCGCCGCCCCGGCCGACCTGGTCGCCCGGGTGGAAGTGCGTGCCGCGCTGGCGGACGAGGATCTCGCCGGCCTTGACGACCTGGCCGCCGAAGCGCTT
>JAVEEC010000116.1 GCA_030840645.1 Frankiaceae bacterium | reverse complement strand
CGGGCCGCACGTGGACATGGAGTCCGCGCTCGCGCTCGCCGACGCGATGCGCGTCTCGCGGCCGATGCTCGGCGTGGTGCTGGTGCGGTCGCGGGTCGACACGACGGCGCTGACCGACGCGCTGCGCGCGGGCGTCCGCGAGGTCGTCAAGGAGCGCGACGTGGAGGGCCTGGCAGCCGCCGTACGGCGCACCGCCGAGCTGGCCGCCGCGGTACGCCAGCAGGCCGGGCTGACCGTGACCGCCGACGAGGGGCCGCCGCTCGGCACGGTCATCACGGTGTTCTCCGCGAAGGGCGGCGCCGGCAAGACGACGGTGTCGACCAACCTCGCCGCCGCGCTCGCCGGCAACGGCGCCCGCGAGGTCTGCCTGGTCGACCTCGACCTCGCGTTCGGCGACGTGGCGATCGCGCTGCAGCTCTTCCCGGCGCACACCCTGAGCGACGCGGTCTCGCTGGCCGACTCGCTCGACCAGTCCGGCGTGACCGCGCTGCTCACGCCGCACTCCCCCGGCCTCACCACGCTCGTCGCGCCGGTCGAGCCGGGCGCCGCCGAGTCGATCCCCGCGGCGCTCGTCGGCAAGGTGCTGCGGCTGCTCAAGCAGATGTTCGCCTACGTCGTGGTCGACACGCCGCCGGCGTTCACCGACCACGTGCTGGCCGCGTTCGACGAGAGCGACTACGTCGCGCTGCTCGCCACGCTCGACATCCCGGCGCTGAAGAACCTCAAGCTGACGCTGGAGACGCTGGACCTGCTCAACTACCCGCGCGACCGCTGGCGGGTGGTGCTCAACCGCGCCGACTCCAAGGTCGGGCTCCAGCTCTCCGAGGTGGAGAAGACCCTGCGGGTGCCCATCGCCGCGCAGATCCCGTCGTCGCGGTCGGTGCCGGCCTCGATCAACCGCGGCGTGCCGATCGTCCTCGACGAGCCGGGCCACCCGGTGTCGGTCGCAATCAAGCAGTTCGCTAACGACTTCTTGTCGGCCGCGCCGGCGGCGTCGGCCGCGGCGGGTGCCCTACCGCCCGCGCTGCGTGCCGACCAGCGGCGCTTCACCCTGCGACGGAACAAGGAGCACCGCGGATGACCCTCGCCGACCGGCTGGCCCAGGCCAAGAAGACGAAGGCGAAGGAGCCCGAGGCGGCGGCCCCGACCGGCGGCGCGCCCGCGCGGCGGCAGCGCAACGTCGACCCGTTCGCGGACGTGAAGCGCTCGGTGCACCAGACGCTGCTGGAGAACCTCGGCCCGAAGCTCTACGACGCCCGGATGACGCAGTCGGAGCTGGAGACGAAGGTCCGCCAGACGCTCCAGGAGGTGCTGCAGACCGAGGCCACGCCGCTGACCGGCGCGGACCGCACCAGGATCGCCCAGGACATCGCCGACGACATCCTCGGCTACGGCCCGCTGGAGCCGTTCCTGCGCGACCCGGACGTCACCGAGATCATGGTCAACGGCCCGGACTCCATCTACGTCGAGCGGGCCGGCAAGCTGTACCCGGTCGAGGGCGGGTTCACCGACGAGGCGCACCTGCGGCGCACCATCGAGAAGATCGTCGGCCGGGTCGGCCGCCGCGTGGACGAGTCGAGCCCGATGGTCGACGCGCGGCTGCCCGACGGCTCCCGCGTCAACGCGATCATCGCGCCGCTCGCGCTCGACGGCGCGCTGCTGACGATCCGCAAGTTCGCCGCCGAGCCGTACCGGGCGGACGACCTCGTCGGCTTCGGCACGCTGAGCCGGACGGTCGCCGACTTCCTCGCCGCGTGCGTCAAGGGCCGGCTCAACATCCTCGTCAGCGGCGGTACGGGCGCCGGCAAGACGACGACGCTCAACGTGCTGTCGTCGTTCCTGCCGGAGGACGAGCGGATCATCACCATCGAGGACGCGGCCGAGCTCCAGCTCGACCAGCAGCACGTGCTCCGCCTCGAAGCGCGCCCGCCGAACATCGAGGGGAAGGGCGAGGTCCGCATCCGCGACCTGGTCCGCAACTCCCTTCGCATGCGGCCCGACCGGATCGTCGTCGGCGAGGTCCGCGACGCCGCCGCGCTCGACATGCTGCAGGCGATGAACACCGGCCACGACGGCTCCATCTGCACGGTGCACGCGAACAGCCCGCGTGACGTGCTGTCCCGGCTGGAGACGATGGTGCTCATGGCCGGCATCGACCTGCCGCTGCGCGCGATCCGCGAGCAGGTGGCCGGCGCGGTCGACCTCATCGTGCACCTGAGCCGGTTCAAGGACGGCACCCGCCGCTTCACCCACATCACCGAGGTGGTCGGGATGGAGGGCGACGTCATCACGCTGCAGGACCTGTTCCTCTACGACTACGGCATGGGCGTCGACGACGCCGGCCGCAGCAAGGGCACGTTGAAGTCCACCGGCCTGCGCCCGAAGTTCCTGGAGAAGCTCTCCGACAACGGCGTGCAGGTCGACCCGCAGATCTTCGCGTTCGAGAAGTTCGCCCGATGAGCGGTCGCCTGGCGCGCCTCGCGGCGGGCACCGCCGCGTCCGCCGGGCTGCTCGCCATGGCGGTCGCCGGACCGGCGTACGCCGCGACCGGGCGGATCACCGGCGTCACGTCGGAGGGCCGCACGCTGCGCGTGGTGTTCTCCGGCGAGGCGCTCGCCGCGGGCGCCACCATCGACCCCGGCACCGTCGCGATGACCGTCGCGGGACGCCCGGTCGACGCGCACGCGACGACCGTCGACGGCGGGTCGCTGCAACGCACCGCCGTGCTCGTCATCGACACCAGCCAGAGCATGCGCGGCGAGGGCATCGCGGGCGCCAAGTCGGCGGCGGCGGCGTTCGTCGGCGCCGTACCCGCCGACGTCGCGGTGGGGCTCGTCGCGTTCGCGGACAAGCCGAGCGTCAAGGTGGCGCCGACGACCGACCGCGGCGCCGTGCTCACCGCCGTCAACGCGCTGCGCCCCGGCGGCGAGACCGCGCTCTACGACGGCGTGGAGCTCGGCCTGCGTACCGCGGGACGCGGCGGCGTACGGAGCCTGCTGCTGCTCAGCGACGGCGCCGACACGAAGAGCCGGACCACGCTGGCCGACCTGGTCGACGCGACGAAGTCGTCCGGGGTGCTGGTCGACGCCGTGGCGTTCAAGACGCCCGGCGCGACGAGCCAGGTGCTCGGCCGGATCGCCACCGGCGGCGGCGGTCGGCTGGTCAACGCGGGCCGGGCGAGCGACATCGCGGGCGCGTTCTCCTCGGCGGCGCGCTCGCTGTCGACGCAGCTCGTCGTCACCGCCGACGTGCCGGCCGACCTCGCCGGTCAGGAGGTCGACGTCGTCGTGACCGCGAAGGCCGGCACCGAGACGCTGACCGACGAGTCGCGGGTGACGCTGGCCGCCGCGCTCGCCTCCGCGCAGCCGACCGGGCCGGTGCCGTACCGGGCCGGCGGCGGTTCGCTCGGCTCGAAGGGCACGCTGACCGTCGCGCTCGCGGCGCTGTTCGCCGGCCTCGCCGGCATCCTCGCGCTCGGCACCGGGTCGCTGTCCCGCGGCGGCAAGGGCGGGCGGGTCCGCCGCCGGCTGAGCTTCTACACGCTGACCGGGCGCGCGGCGCCCGAGGTGCACGAGACGACGGCGCTCGGCGACAGCGCGGTCGCGCGCTCCGCCGTCGAGCTGGCCGGTCGGGTCGTGCGCCGCCGCGACCTGGAGACCGGCCTGGCCCAGCGGCTGGAACGCGCGAGCGTGCCGCTGCGCCCGGCCGAGTGGCTGCTCGTGCACGCGGGCGTCACCGTCGGCCTGGGGCTGCTGTTCCTGCTGCTCAGCGGCGGCAGCCTGCTCACCGCGATCTTCGGGATGGTCGTCGGGTTCGCGCTGCCGTACGCGTACCTGTCGATCAAGGCGTCCCGGCGCAAGCGCGCGTTCCTCGGGCAGGTGCCGGACACGTTGCAGCTGCTCGCCGGCTCGCTGTCCGCCGGCTACTCGTTCCCGCAGGCGGTCGACGCGGTGGTGCGCGAGGGGTCCCCGCCGGTGTCGGCGGAGTTCAACCGGGCGATGATCGAGAGCCGGCTCGGCGTCCCCATCGAGGACGCGCTCGACCACGTCGCGACCCGGATGGACAGCCGCGACTTCGCCTGGGTCGTCATGGCCGTACGCATCCAGCGCGAGGTCGGCGGCAACCTCTCCGAGGTCCTCACGACCGTCGCGCAGACGATGCGCGAGCGCGAGCGGGTGCGCCGCCAGGTCAGCGTGCTCTCGGCGGAGGGGCGGCTGTCCGCGTACATCCTCGGTGGGCTGCCACCGGTGTTCGCGACGTACCTGCTGCTCGTGCAGCCCACGTACGTCAAGGTGCTGTTCACCGACCCGATCGGCCTCGCGCTGCTCGCCGTCATGGGCGTGCTGTTCGCGGTCGGCGTGTTCTGGCTGCGCCGCGTGGTCAAGGTGGAGGTCTGATGCTCCTCGCCGGGCTGCTCTGCATCTTCCTGGCGCTCGCCATCGCGCTGACGACCGTCGGCGTGCTGACGTCGGAGCGCCAGCAGGTCGCGCGCTCGCTGGCCGCCGTCCGGTCCACGTCGTCCGCGCCGATGGTGCGCGAGGCGGAGCCGACGTTCGGCGACCGGGTGGTGAAGCCCGCGTCCGCGCGCTTCACGTCGCTGGGCCGGCGGTTCACGCCGACCGGACAGGTCGAACGCATCCGGATGCGGCTGGAGATGGCAGGCAGCCCGGCGCGCTGGGACACCGACCGGATACTCGCGTTCAAGTCGCTGGGACTGCTCGCCGGCGCGGCGTTCGGCGCGGCGTTGCCGCTGCTGCTCGGCGGCGGGCTGTTCGTCTGCGCCGGCCTCGGCATCCTGCTCGGCCTCGGCGGCTACTACGCGCCGGACCTCGTGCTGTACCAGAAGGCGTACGAGCGGCGCGAGCAGATCCAGCGCGACCTGCCCG
>JAVEEC010000112.1 GCA_030840645.1 Frankiaceae bacterium | reverse complement strand
GCGCGGTACTGCGCGTGGCCGACCCAGGCGGCGTCGTACCTCACCGGCGCCCTGGAGATCAGGCGGATCCGCGACCGCTGGCTCGCCGAGGGCCGCGGGACGCTGCGGGAGTTCCACGACGCGATCGCGGCGTCCGGGCGGCTGCCGCTGGACCTCGCGGAACGAGCCGTGCTCGGCTCTTGACCCGTTCGTGACCCCGTCCCCGTACGGTTCCCGGGTGCGCCGCGCCCTCGCCGTCCTGCTGGTCTGCGCGGCCCCCGCCTGCACCGTCGGCGTCCGCCGCGCGGCGTCGCCGTCGCCGCCACCACACGCACCGACGGCAACGGCGCCCGCGTGCGACACGGCGTACGCGAAGCCCGACCCGAAGCGGCCGGTGATCCGGCTGGCGTTCGACCTCGACGACGCGCATGCGCGGGTCACCGGTACCGAGCACGTCGTGTTCACGCCGGACCTGCCGGTGACCGAGGTGGTGTTCCGGCTCTGGCCGAACGGCCCCGCCTCCCGCGCCAACGGCGCCCGGCTCGACGTCACCGTGATGTCGTTGCCGCCGGCGCTCTCCGAGGGCGACACGCTCCTCTCGCTCAAGCTCCCCGCGCCGTCGCCGGCCGGGCGCGCGATCACGGTCGACCTCGACTTCGTGCTGACGCTGCCCAGGTCGGACACCGACAGGTACGGCCACACCGCGCGGACGGCGTGGTGGGCGAGCGGGCACCCGCTGCTCGCGTGGGTCCGCGGCGCGGGGTGGGCGCGCGAGCCCGCGGCCGGAGTGCTCGGCGAGACGGCGACGAGCGAGGTCGCGGACTACGACGTCACGGTGACCGCGCCGGCCGGTGACACCGTCCTCGGCGGCGAGGCGAGCGACCTCGCCCCAGCCCCGACGTCGCCGGACGGCCGTCCCTCGTCGCGGTTCCACAACGCCCTCGCGCGCGACGTCGCCGTCGCCGTCGGCCCGTTCGAGACCCGGCAGGTACGCGTGGCCGGCGTGCCCGTCCTCGTCGCGGTCTCCGCGGAGCTGGCGACCGGCACCGACGCCGAGGCGGTGTTCGGTCCGGTGCTGGAGAACGTCACCAGCGCGCTGCGGTCGCACGCGACGCGGTTCGGGCCCTACCCGTTCCCGTCGCTCACCGTCGTCGCGCTGGACGCAATCGGGGGTGCCGGCGTCGAGTACCCGGGGTTCGTGTTCGTCGGCTCGCGGCGGTACGACCTGGTCGTGCCGCACGAGCTCGCGCACCAGTGGTTCTACGGCCTGGTGGGCGACGACCAGGCGCGCGACCCGTGGCTGGACGAGGCGTTCGCGACGTACGCGGAACAGCTCGCGAACGACGAGGAGGACCGCGACCTCGCCTCCCTCGACGCGAGGGGCGACGTCGGCGCGCCGATGACGTACTGGGACCGCAACCGCAGGGACTACGGCACGATCGTCTACGCCAAGGGCGCGGCCGCGCTGCTGTCCGCGCGCGACGAGATCGGGGCTGCCGCGTTCGACGGCGTCATCCGCTGCTACGTCGCGGCGAACGCGTTCCGCGTCGCGACGCCCGCGGACCTGGCGAGGGCGTTCGCGGCGTTCCCGAACGTCCTCACGATCCTCCGCGACACCGGTGCGCTGCCGAAGCCCTAGCCGACGAACGGCACCTTGCGGAGCCCCAGCGTCGCGGCCTTCACGTAGTCGGCGAGCGCGGTCGGCGTGATCGCGTCCAGCGCCGTTCCCACCATTGCGTCGACCCCGACGAGGTAGCGCGGCAGCGGGTGCTTCGACCCGAGGGCGAGCCGGATCGTGCGCGCCACCCAGACCGGGTCCGGCATGGACCCGGAACGTCCCGTGACGGCCCGTGCGCGCTCGTACGCCTGGGCGTACGGGCCGTCCGTGACCGGCGCCATCCGGTCGTCCGCGCCACCCCAGATGCCGGTGCCGAACGACCCCGGCTCGACCAGCACGACCTTCACCCCGAAGCCGCCGACCTCCTGGCGCAGCGCGTCGGAGAGCGCTTCCAGCGCGTGCTTCGTCGCGGCGTACCAGCCGGTCATCGGTGTCACGACCCGCCCGGCGATGGAGGAGACGTTGACGATCCGGCCGGTGCCGCGCTCGCGCATGCCGGGCAGCACCAGCCGGCAGACCCGGGCCGGGCCGAGGACGTTGGTCTCGAAGATCGCCCGCGCGTCGTCGTCGGAGGTCTCCTCGACCGGCGCGGCGATGGCGTACCCGGCGTTGTTGACGACGGCCCAGAGACCGTCGGGCGTCATCGCGAACACCTCTTTGAACGCCTGCTCGGTCGACGCCGCGTCGGCGACGTCGCACACGACGTGGCGGACGACGGCGCCGGCCTCGCGGGCCGCGTCGCGGAGCACCTCGCCCTTGGCGTCGGAGCGCACGGTGCCGATCACGTCGTAGCCGTGCCTGGCCAGCTCCACCGCCGTGGCCAGTCCGATCCCGCTGTTGGCACCTGTCACGACGACGCTGCGGCCCATGGTGAGTAGGGTCTGCGCCCGTGAGCGTTCTCGCAAACCAGCCCCCCGACGTGCAGATCGTGCGCCTCGACCCCGACGTCCCGCTGCCGTCGTACGCGCACCCGGGCGACGCGGGCGCGGACCTCGTGACGACCGTCGACGTGACCATCCAGCCGGGCGAGCGCGCCGTCGTCGGGACTGGTGTGGCGGTGGCCCTGCCGGAGGGGTACGCGGCGTTCGTGCACCCGCGCAGCGGCCTGGCGGCGAGCCGCGGGCTCGGGATCGTCAACGCCCCCGGAACCGTTGATGCCGGGTACCGGGGCGAGATCAAGGTGATCCTCGTCAACCACGACCCGCGCGAGCCGGTAGCGTTGAACCGCGGCGAGCGCATCGCGCAGCTCGTCGTGCAGCGCGTGGAGCGGGTCGCGTTCCGCGAGGTCGGCGAGCTGCCCGGGTCGGCGCGTGGTGCTGGTGGCCACGGGTCGACGGGCCTGTAGACGGAGGATCGAGACCGTGGCGTTCGGACGGAAGAAGAGCAGCGACGACGAGCCCGAGGCTCCGGTCGTCGAGGAGGCGGCCAAGCTCCCGCCCGCACCGGTCGTCGTGACGACCGGCCCGTACGACCTCGCGGACCTGCCCGAGGACGACGAGCAGGGCCGCCTCGACCTCGGCGGCATCCGCGTCGGCGCCGCCCCGGACACCGAGATCCGCGTCGACGTCAGCCCCGAGGGCCACGTCGTCAGCGCGATCGTCGTGCACAAGGCGGGGCACCTCCAGCTCAACGCGTTCGCCGCGCCGCGCCGCGAGGGCATCTGGAACGACGTGCGGACGGAGATCGCCGAGTCGCTGCGCGCCGACAACGGCGACCCGCGCGAGGTCGACGGCGCGTTCGGCCGCGAGCTGCTCGCCCGCATCCCCACCGGTGAGGCGGGGCAGACGACGCAGGCGCGGTTCGTCGGCGTCGACGGGCCGCGGTGGTTCCTCCGCGGGCTGATCACCGGGCCCGCCGCGACCGACCCGGCCCAGGGGCGGGCGCTGGAGGAGGCGTTCCGCAACACCGTCGTCGTCCGCGGCAACGACGCCATGGCGCCCCGCGACCCGCTGCCGCTGAAGCTGCCGCGCGAGGCCGCCGAGGCGGCCGCGGCCGCGCACGCCGAGGCGGCGGCGTCGGGCGACGCGGGCGAGCAGCGGTTCGCGGTCGACGACGAGTTCAACCCGTTCGAGCGCGGTCCGGAGATCACCGAGACGCGATAGCCCGCCGGCACGCCGCGAGTGCGGCGTCGCCGAGGATCGCGCGGCGTTCGCCCCACTCGCCCAGCGTCAGCGACTCCAGCGCGCCCCGGCGCAGGGCGGCGGCGTACGCCTCCGCGGCCGCGAACGGGTGCCCGGGGTCGTCCACCAGACCGACGACCCCGGCCGGCGCCGTGACGTTCGCCAGCGCGTCGAGGCCGGGCGCCGGGTCCGCGGCGACCGCGCGCAACGCTGCCACCAGCGACTCCGGGTGGTGCGCGGGCCAGGCCCGGTCCAGCTCGATGACCACCCAGCGCGGCACGGCCGGGTCGGCGGCGATCCGCGCCAGCGTCGCGGCGGCGCCGATCGCGGCGACCTCCTCGGCGACGGCGGCGTGCGCGGCGGCCGTCGCGGCGCCCGCCCCGAGCCAGCCGGGCGCGGCCAGCAGCAGCGCGTCCAGCGCGGCTCCGGATACGGCGTACGCGGCCGCGACGTGCGCCCCGAGCGACGTGCCGCCGACGACCCGGGCGCCGGTGGCGTCGACCAGCGCGGCGAGGTCGGCGACGTGGCGGGGGAGCGCGTGGTCGACGGGGTCCGGCAGCGGCGTGCTGGCGCCGTGGCCGCGGAGGTCGTACGTCACCAGCCGGTACCCGGCCTCGACCAGTCCGGACCAGCACCGCGCCGCGAACTCCCCGGTCGACCCGGCGCCGTGCGCGACGAGCGCGGCGGGAGCGTCCGCCTCTCCGCGTTCGTTGACGGCGAGCGAGACCGCGCCGAGGTCGAGCCGCCAGGTCCGCACGGTGCATTCTTGCGAGACGGAGAGGGGTGCGTGATGAGCCGTCGCGGGGCGCTGGCCGGTGTGGTCGCCGGCGCGCTGGTCGCGGGGTCGGTCGTCGTCGCGCTCGCCGTCGGCGGCGACCGCGCCGCGCGCCTCGTCAACGGCGGCCGCGAAGCGGTCGTCGCGCCGGAGGACGCCGTACCGGCGCCGGGATTCGCGGGCATCGCCGAGTGGCTCAACTCCACGCCGCTGACGATGAGCGCGCTGCGCGGGCGCGTGGTGCTGGTCGACTTCTGGACGTACTCCTGCATCAACTGCCGCAGGACGCTGCCGTTCCTCCGCGCCCTGCACGCGACGTACGAGGCACGCGGCCTGACCGTGATCGGCGTCCACTCGCCGGAGTTCGACTTCGAGAAGCTGCCGGACAACGTCGCGCGCGCGGTCCGCGACCTCGACGTCACCTGGCCGGTCGCCGAGGACCCCGACCACGGGACGTGGGACGCGTTCAGGAACCAGTACTGGCCGGCCGACTACCTCGTCGACCGTGACGGTCGCATCCGGCTGACGCACATCGGCGAGGGCGGCGACACGCAGATCGAGGACGCCGTACGCGGCCTGCTCGCCGAGGGCGGCGACCCGGGCCCCACCCGGGTGGGGGACGTGCAGAAGGACGGCGTCGGCACCGGCCTGACCCCCGAGACGTACCTCGGCGCCGAACGCGGCGGCCTGGTCCGCGACGGCGTCACCGAGACGCGCGACGACACCGGCTCGCGACGCGACACCGTGCTGCTGCACGGCCGGTTCACCGGTGCGGCGCAGTGGCTCAGCGCCGCCGCGCCGGACGCGACCGTGCGGCTCGACTACACCGCGCGCGACGTTTACGCGGTGCTGGCACCGCCACCGGGAACCGTTGCGCCGCAACGGGTCGAGGTCCGGCTCGACGGCTCGCCGGTACCCGCCGCACGTCGCGGCCGTGATGTGCGGGAGGTGAGCGGCCGCACCTACGTCGACGTCACGGCGGACGACCTCTACCACCTGCTCACCGGTCCCTCCGTCGCGAAGGGCCGGGTCGAGCTGGTCGCGACGACGCCCGGGCTGCGGTGGTTCACGTTCACGTTCGGCGGGTGACGTGGCGCTCGCCGTGGTGGTGGCGTTCGGGTTCGGCGTGCTGTCGTTCCTCGCGCCGTGCACCGTGCCGCTGCTGCCCGCGTACGTCGCTGTCCTCTCCTCGGGACCGCGCCGCCTCGTCCCCGCGTCGCTGCTCTACGTCCTCGGCTTCACGACGGTGTTCGTCGTCCTCGGCGTCGCGGCGGGCGGCCTGGGCCGCGCGGTCCGCGCGTCAGGCAGCGGCGCGCAACGGGCGGGCGGTGTCGTGGTGCTGCTGTTCGCCGGGGCGCTGCTCGCCGAGTCGCGGTACGGCCTCCTCTCGCGCATCCCCGCGCGCCGCGTCGCGGCGAGCGCGCCGTTCGCACTCGGCGTCGTGAGCGGGACGGCCTTCACGCCGTGCGTCGGCCCGTTCCTCGGCGCGGTCCTCACGGTCTCCGCGGTGCAGGGCGGGTCGCTGCGCGGGGGCGTGCTGCTGGCGGCGTACTCGCTCGGCCTCGGGGTGCCGTTCGTGGCGGCGGCGTACGCCGTCGCGGGCTCGCCCGCGCTCGCCCGCCGCCTGTCCCGCGCGAGCCGCGCCGTGAGCGCGGTCGGCGCCGTCCTGCTGCTCGCCCTCGGCGCGCTGCTCGTCAGCGGCGAGTACGGCCGCCTCGCCGCGCTGCTCGCCAGGCCGTTCGGCGTCACGGTCTAGGCTCCGGGCCATGCCAGACGGACGGTTCCGCAAGGCGCTGCGGCGGCTGACGGCCGACGACGACGACCTCGCCGCCGAGGAGCTCGCGGGGCGCGCCGAGCAGCACGGCGCCTGCCACATCGCCGACGCCCCCTCGCGCACCCCGGTCTGCCTGCACGGCGTCGTCCAGAGCGTGACCATCCGCCCGCGCGGCGGCGTTCCCGCGCTGGAGGCCGAGCTCTACGACGGCACCGCCACCGTCTACGTCACCTGGCTGGGCCGCCGCCGCATCGAGGGCGTCAAGCCCGGCGTCTCGCTGATCGCGGAGGGCCGCCTCGCGGACGCCGACCACGGCCGCCGCACGATGTACAACCCGGCGTACCGCCTGCTGCCCGCCAAGGACTAGCCCGGCCCCGGCTTCGAGAGCAGGGCGTCCAGCTCGTCGTCGCGGTCCTCGGTGGCGACGACGAGCAGCTCGTCACCGGCCTCCAACGGCGTCTCCGGCGTCGGCACGAGCACGTGCCCCTCGCGCAGGATCGCGACCAGGGCGCTGTCGGTCGGCCAGTCGATCTCGCCGACGGTCCTGCCGAGGATCGGCGAGTCCGGGGCGAGGCGCAGCTCCGACAGCGACGACCGGCCATGCTCGAACGTCATCAGCCGGACCAGGTCGCCGACCGTCACCGCCTCCTCGACGAGTGCGGTCAGCATCCGCGGCGTCGAGACGGAGACGTCGACGCCCCACCCCTCGTTGAACAGCCACTCGTTCTTGGGGTGGTTGACCCGCGCGACGACGCGCGGCACGCCGAACTCCGTCTTGGCGAGCAGCGACACGACCAGGTTGACCTTGTCGTCGCCGGTCGCCGCGACGACGACGGCGCAGTCCTCGAGGTTCGCCTTCTCCAGCTGGGTCAGCTCGCACGCGTCGGCGAGCAGCCACTTCGCCCCAGGAACGGTCTCCTCCTTGATCGCGCGCGACTCCCGCTCCACCAGGAGGACGTCGTGGCCGTTGCCGATCAGCTCCGCGGCGATGGAGCGGCCGACGTTGCCCGCGCCCGCGATGACGATCCGCATCAGTGCGACCCTCCCTCGGCCCCGGCGGCGACGGCCCGCTCGACCTCGGGGAGCTGCTCGCGGACCAGCGCGAAGTGCACGATGTCGCCCTCCTGGACCACGGTGTCCTTCTTCGGCAGCTGGCCGACGCCGAGGCGGGTGAGGCAGGCGACGCGCGCCCCGGTCGCGGCCTCCAGCTCGGAGTAACGCCGCCCCACCCACGACGCGGGAACGTCGATCTGCGCGACGATCACGCGACCCGACGGGTCGCTCCACTCGTCCTCGCTCGCGGCGGGCAGGAGGCGGCGCAGGACCTGGTCGGCGGTCCAGCGCACGGTGGCGACGGTGGGGATGCCGAGGCGCTGGTAGACCTCCGCGCGGCGCGGGTCGTAGATCCGCGCGGCGACGTGCTGGACGCCGAACTGCTCGCGGGCGACCCGCGCGCTGATGATGTTCGAGTTGTCACCGTTGCTCACGGCGGCGAACGCCTCGGCCCGCTCGATCCCCGCCTCGACCAACGTCTCCCTGTCGAAGCCGACACCGACGACCGACTGCCCGGCGAAGTCCTTCGGCAGCCGCCGGAACGCCCCGCCGTCGCGGTCGATGATCGCGACCGTGTGGCCGAGCTGTTCCAGCCGCAGCGCCAGCGTCGAGCCGACGCGGCCGCAGCCCATGATCACGACGTGCACTCGTACGCTCCTTCTCGGGCGGGCGGCGGCAACGCTACACCGCGTGCGATACCCGCTCCGCGACGCGGATAGCATCGCCTGTCATGGGTCTCCTGGACGTCCCCAAGCGGATCTTCGTCGGCCGCCCGATCCGCAGCGAGGACATGGGTCACACGCTGCTGCCGAAGAAGCTCGCCCTCCCCGTGTTCTCCAGCGACGCCCTCTCCTCGGTCTCGTACGCGACCGAGGAGGTGCTGATCGTCCTCGGCGTCGGCGGGCTCGCGTACCTCGCGTCGACGCCGATGATCGCGGCCGCCGTCGTGCTGCTGTTCATGGTCATCACCGCGTCGTACCGGCAGACCGTCCGCGAGTACCCGAGCGGCGGGGGCGACTACGTCGTCGCCCACGAGAACGTAAGCCACAACGCCGGTCTGGTCGCCGCCAGCGCTCTGATGATCGACTACGTCCTGACGGTCGCGGTGTCGATCTCGGCCGGCGTCTACGCCATGTACTCGGCGTTCCCCGAGCTCCAGAAGCACCGGGTCTCCATCGCGCTCGGCTTCATCGTCTTCATCACCGTCATGAACCTGCGCGGCGTCAAGGAGTCGGGGACGTTCTTCGCCATCCCGACGTACGGCTTCGTCGTCGGCATCTTCGCGCTGCTCGCCGTCGGGTTCTTCCGCGCCGCGACCGGCAGCCTGCCGCACGCCGAGAGCGCGAACCTCGTGCTGCACGCGCACAAGACCGGGCAGTGGTTCGGCATCTTCCTGATCCTGCGTGCGTTCTCCTCCGGCTGCACCGCGCTCACCGGCGTCGAGGCGATCGCCAACGGCGTCCCGGCGTTCAAGAAGCCGCAGTCGGAGAACGCCGCCAAGACGTTGCTGATGATGGCGTCGTTGGCCATCACCATGTTCATCGGCATCACCGCGCTCGCGATGCTCACCCACGTCCACGTCACCGACGAGGCGCACGCCTCGGTCGTGTCGCAGATCGCCGGGGCGGTGTTCGGGGCCAAGTCGTTCGGCTTCTACTACGTGCAGGCGTTCACCGCCGCGATCCTCGTCCTCGCCGCCAACACGGCGTACCAGGACTTCCCGCGCCTCGCGTCGATCCTCGCGCAGGACCGGTACCTGCCGCGCCAGCTACACAACCGCGGCGACCGCCTGGTCTTCTCGAACGGCGTCGTCCTGCTGGCGTTGTTCGCGGCGTTGCTCGTCGTCGTCTTCGACGCCGAGGTCACGCACCTGATCCAGCTCTACATTGTCGGCGTCTTCGTGTCGTTCACTCTCGGTCAGCTCGGCATGGTCCGCCGGTGGAACCGCAAGCTCCGCGACGAGCCGGACGCCGACCGCGGCAAGATCAAGCGCGCCCGCGCCATCAACATGGTCGGCTCCGCGACGACCGCCGTCGTTCTCGTCATCGTGCTCGCCTCGAAGTTCGTCAAGGGCGCGTACATCGTCGTGATCGCGATGCCGATCCTGTTCCTGATCATGAAGGGCATCAACCGGCACTACCAGCGCGTCGCGAAGGAGCTGCGGCTCGCCTCGACCCGGCCGGTGCTGCCCGCCCGCAACCACGCCGTAGTCCTCGTCTCGCAGCTGCACAACCCGACGCTGCGCGCGTTGAACTACGCCAAGTCCATCAAGCCGCACGACCTTACCGCGCTCTACGTGGAGGTCGACCCGGACGAGAGCAGGCGGCTGCAGGAGGAGTGGGAGCGCTCCGGCATCGACGTGCCGTTGAAGGTCATCGCGTCACCGTTCCGCGAGGTGACCAAGCCGGTGCTCGACTACGTCCGCCGCCTGCGCGAGAACGGCGGCGACCGCGACGTCGTGACCGTCGTGATCCCCGAGTACGTCGTCGGCAAGTGGTGGGAGCAGCTGCTGCACAACCAGTCCGCGCTGCGGATCAAGGCGTTCCTGCTGTTCCAGCCGGGCGTGATGGTGACCAGCGTGCCGTGGCACCTGTCGTCGGCGCCCGAGCCCGAGGAGGCCGTGCCCGACACCGGCGTCGGTGCCCCCACCGGGCCGGCCCACTGAGCATCGGCACCGACCTCACGTTGTCGGTCGGGGGGCCGGCGCACGGCGGCGGCTGCGTCGCCACGGCGCCCGACGGGCGGACGGTGTTCGTCCGGCACGCGCTGCCCGGCGAGACCGTCGTCGCGCGGGTCACCGAGGAGCGCGACCGCTGGCTCCGCGCCGACGCCGTGTCGGTCCTGGTCGCCTCGCCGGACCGCGTGGAGGAGCCGTGCGAGTACGCCAAGCCGGGCCGGTGCGGCGGCTGCGACTGGCAGCACGCGACCGTTGCGGCGCAACGACGTCTCAAGGCCGAGGTGGTCCGGGAGCAGCTCTTCCGGGTCGCGGGGATCGACCGCGACGTCGTCGTGGAGGAGGTCGAGCCGGCGCTCGGTTGGCGCACGCGCGTGCGCTTCGCGGTCACCGATGACGGGCGGCTCGGGCTGCACCGGCACCGCTCCGAGGAGATCGAGCCGCTCGACTTCTGCCTGATCGCGTCGCCGGGGGTCGAGTCCGTGGGTGCCGAGGCGCTGCGCTGGCCGGGGATGGCCGAGGTCGAGGTGATCGCGGGCGAGGACCGCGCTGTCGTCGTCACCGCGAAGCGGAAGAAGGCACCGGTCGGTGCCGACGTCGCGCCCGACGTGTCGGTGCTCCGCGGCGACGGGCGCGGGGGAGCGTTGCCAGTCCGCGGGCGTCCCGGCGTCCGCGAGACCGCTGCCGGGCGGACCTGGTGGGTCGGCGGCAGCGGCTTCTGGCAGGCCCACGTCAACGCGCCCGACGTCCTCGTGGACGCGGTCGTGGCGGCGCTCGCGCCCCAGCGCGGCGACGTCGCGGTGGACCTGTACAGCGGCGTGGGGCTGTTCGCGGGCGCGCTGGCGCCGTTGGTGTCGCGGGTGTTCGCCGCCGAGTCCGACCCCGGCGCCGTGGCCGACGCGCGGCAGAACCTCCGCGACCTGCCCAACGCCGAGGCGCACGAGGGCCGCGCCGACCAGGTCCTCGCCCGGCTCGGTCTCGGCCGGGCCGACCTCGTCGTCCTCGACCCGCCGCGCGACGGCGCGGGCGCGCCGGTGATGGCCGCGATCGCGGCGCTGGCCCCCCGGCGGGTGGCGTACGTCTCCTGCGACCCCGCGTCGCTCGCCCGCGACCTGCGCGACGTACCGGGGTACGCGCTCACGTCGTTGCGCGCGTTCGACCTGTTCCCGATGACCGCGCACGTCGAGTGCGTCGCGACCCTGGAGCCGGCGTGAGCGCCGTTCCCCCCGGGTGGCCGGCCGAGGTCCCGCCCCCCGGCGCGGACGCCTGGGAACGGAAGGCCGTCAACTGGCTGCTCGACCTCTGCCCGCCGGAGTACCGGTCGTACGGCGTCCTGCGCCGCTGGCCGCCGCTGCTCGCGCGGTTCGCGGGGGAGCACGTCGACGCCTGCCTGGAGGGCGTACGCCGGGGCGTCGAGACCGTGCGGCACGCGTTGCGCGACCTGCCCCCCGAGGTCGTGGAGGAGGCGATCGGGGCGTACGACGCCGAGGCCCTCCGGCTGTCGCGCGCGGCCGTCGCGGTCGACCTGGTCGGCCGCGCGCTCTCGGGTACGCGCTACCGCCCGCGTCTGTAGGCTCCGGCGCATGAGACGGAGCGCAGTCGCGGTCGCGGTCGCCCTCACGTTGCTGGGAGCCGCCTGCAAGAAGACGACGTCGAGCTCACCGCTCGTGACGTCGTCGCCCGTGGCTACCTCGGTGCCCGCGACGACCACCGCCCCGCCGACGACGGCACCGCCGAGCGCCTCGCCGACGACCGTGCCGGCCACACCGCGGGCGCTCCGGTCGCAGGCCCCGATCCAGGGCTGCGTCAACGGCTGGAAGGAACCCGCCCAGGGCACCGCCCTGCGGACCAAGCCACTCGACCTGCTGCGCGAGACGCAGGGCTTCACGGGGTCGTTCCAGGTCGTCGACCTGCGCTACTTCACCGGTCCGGACGACGCCAACCTCGCGGCCGACTCGAAGCAGCCGAGCGTCGAACGCTGGTACGGCAAGGTGGTCTACCTGCCGGACCCGTCGTTCAAGCTCAGGTTCATCGCCGTCCGCCGCGGCGTCGGGGAGGGCATCGTCGCCGTCGCCAACTACGGCACCAAGAACTTCGCCGGCCACGACTGGTACGGCTTCGACGGCGAGGGCGGCAAGTCGAAGTACCCGACCGTGCCCGGCCTCTGGCCGGGGCAGCCGATCGACTACACGGCCGCACACGAATTGCCCGACGAGGTCATCGGCTGCCTGGCCGAGTAGCCCGGCCGGAAAACTTTTTTCGGCGGATTTTCGTGCACTGAGGTCGAGACCGCCCAGACGTCGTTGCCGGCCGGCGTTTTCTGTCGCAGGCCGGTCCTAGCGTGGGGGTCGTGACGTTGACCGAGGTACGTGCGCTGCTCGCGGAGTTCGCCGCGGGCTTCGATGCGTCCCGGGTCAGCGCCGCCGGTGCGGCGGCGTTGCTCGCCGAGTCCTCCAGGATCGAACGCATCGCCGCCGCCCTCACCGCCTCGCTCGCCGCCCGCGCCGCCGAGGCGGGCGCCTGGCGTGACGTCGGGGCGCGGTCGGCCGCGCACCTGCTTGCCGCGGAGACCGGCACCAGCGTCGGTCAGGCGCAGCGGGTGCTCGAGACCGGGCGCCGACTCGGTCAGCTCCCGGAGGTCGCCGCCGTTGCCGCGGTGGGCGAGCTGTCCGCACCCCAGCTCGCTGCCGTCACCGACGCCGCCTCGGCCGACCCCGCGGCCGCGCCCCGCCTCCTCGAGCTGGCCGCCCGCAGCTCCTTGGGCGAGCTCCGCGACGAGTGCGGCCGGACCAAGGCCGCCGCCGACCGCGACGCCGAGGCCCGGCGCCGGCGCATCCACGCCGCGCGCTCGCTCCGTACCTGGACCGACACCGACGGCACCGCCAACCTGCTGCTCCGCGACAACCCCGAGGTCATCGCCGAGGTGACCGCCGCCATCGCCCCCGACCGCGAGCTGCTCTTCCGCCACGCCCGCGCCGACGGCCGCCGCGAACGCCCCGACGCCATCGAGGCCGACGCCCTCGTCGCCGTCGTCCGCCGCGGCACCGCCCCGGCCCCCGCCCCCGCCGCTGCCGGCGACCCGGTCCCGCTGGCACCGACCGGGTACGGCGCCCGCACCGGACGCCGTACCCGCTCGGCCGCCAAGGTCCTCGTCCGGGTCGACCTCGACTCCCTGCTGCGCGGATACCCGGTGGGGGACGAGGTCTGCGAGGTCGCCGGCGCGGGGCCCGTCCCGGTCTCGGCGGTCAACGACCTGCTCGGCGCCGGCGGGTTTCTCGCCGCCGTCGTCACCCACGGCCGCAAGGTCACCGGCGTCGCGCACCTCGGACGCCGGCCGACCGCGTTCCAGGACACCGCGCTGGAGTGGCTCTACCCGACCTGCGCCGCCGCGGGCTGCGCCAACCGCCTCCGCCTCGAGAAGGACCACCGCGTCCCGTGGGCCGCCAGCAGGGTCACCCTCGTGGACCTGCTCGACCGGCTCTGCGCCCATCACCACGCGTTGAAGACACGCCAGAGCTGGGCCCTTGCCGAGGGGCATGGCAGCCGTCCATTCGTCCCGCCGGACGATCCCCGCCACCCGCAGCACGCCGGAGCCGCCGGCCGCGCCCCGCCGGTGTGACGGCGGGCCGCCGCCCGCCGTGGTGCACCTAGGTGATGTGCGGGTTCTGTGGAGGTCCCGCCCACCGGCGGCCGCGCGTGACGGTCGCCGCATAGACTCGATCGCGTGACCCTGCTCGCGTCCCTCCATGGCCCCGAGGACCTGAAACGGCTCGACGCCAAGGACCTGCCCGCCCTCGCCACCGAGATCCGCGACTTCCTCGTCGCCGCGGTGTCCAAGACCGGCGGGCACCTCGGCCCGAACCTCGGCGTCGTCGAGCTGACGATCGCGCTGCACCGGGTGTTCGACTCGCCGCGCGACCGGCTGCTGTGGGACACCGGCCACCAGGCGTACGTGCACAAGATGCTGACCGGCCGCCAGGACGGGTTCGCGTCGCTGCGCCAGCCCGGCGGGCTCTCCGGCTATCCGAGCCGGGCCGAGTCGGACCACGACGTCATCGAGAACTCCCACGCGTCCACCGCGCTCTCCTACGCCGACGGCCTGGCCAAGGCGTACGCCCTGCGCGGCGAGAAGCGCGCGGTCGTCGCCGTCGTGGGCGACGGCTCGCTAACGGGTGGCATGGCCTGGGAGGCGTTGAACACCATCGCCTCGGGCCGCGACCGCCCGGTCGTCATCGTCGTCAACGACAACGGACGGTCGTACGCCCCCACCATCGGCGGGCTGCAGACCCACCTCGCCAGCCTGCGGATGACCCAGGGGTACGAGCAGGTGCTCGACACGGTCAAGCGCACGCTAGGGGGCACGCCGCTCGTCGGACCGCCGCTGTATGACGTCCTGCACCGGCTGAAGGACAGCCTCAAGGACGTCATGAGCCCGCAGGTGCTGTTCGAGGACCTCGGGCTCAAGTACGTAGGCCCGATCGACGGGCACGACGTCGCCGCCGTCGAGTCGGCGCTGCGCCGCGCGCGGGACTTCGGCGGGCCGGTGATCGTGCACTGCATCACCTGCAAGGGGTTCGGCTACCAGCCGGCCGAGGACGACGAGGCCGACTGCTTCCACGGCGTCTCCGTGATCGACCCCACGACCGGCCGTCCGCTGGCAGCGGGGGCTCCGTCCTGGACCAACGTGTTCGCCGAGGAGTTGGTCGCGGTCGGTGCGGAGCGCCCCGACGTCGTCGCCATCACGGCGGCGATGCTCCAGCCGGTCGGGCTCGGGGCGTTTGCGGCGGCGTACCCGGACCGGGTGTTCGACGTCGGCATCGCCGAGCAGCACGCCGTCACCTCCGCCGCGGGGCTCGCGCTCGGCGGGCTGCGGCCCGTCGTCTGCGTGTACGCGACGTTCCTCAACAGAGCGTTCGACCAGGTGCTGATGGACGTCGCGCTGCACCGGCTGCCGGTGACGTTCGTCCTCGACCGCGCGGGTGTGACCGGCGAGGACGGGCCGAGCCACAACGGCATGTGGGACCTGTCGTTCCTGCAACTGGTCCCGGGTCTGCACGTCGCCGCGCCACGCGACGCGACGACCTTGCGGGTGGCGTTGCGCGAGTCGCTGGCGCTGGACGGCCCTTCCGTCGTGCGGTTCCCGAAGGGCCCGGTCGGCGACGATGTTCCTGCCATCGGCTCCCGCGACGGCGTCGACGTGCTGCGGGCCGGTACGGACGTGCTGATCGTCGCGGTCGGGCCGATGGCGCGGACAGCGCTCGACGCCGCGGAACGCCTCGCGGCCGCCGGTGTCCAGGCGACCGTCGTCGACCCGCGCTGGGTCAAGCCGGTCAACCCCGCGCTGCTCGACCTGGCGCGGTCGCACACGCGGGTGGTGACCATTGAGGACAACGGCCGGGTCGGCGGCGTGGGCGCGGCGCTCGCGCTGGCCCTGGCCGACGGGGGTGTGGCCGTTCCCGTGCAGGTGTTCGGGCTGCCGCAGGAGTTCCTCGCGCAGGGCAAGCGCGACGCGCTCCTGATCGAGAACGGGCTGGGCGCGAAGGACATCGCCCGCGCGGTGATCGAGGCGACGGCCGCCGAGTCCGACGGCCGCCGCCTCAACGTCTAGCTAGTTGAGCGGGACCGAGACGCAGAACGGGACCTGCTCGCTGAAGCCGGCGCACAGGCGGCCGGTCTGCGTGTAGTACCAGACGCTCAGGAGCGGCTGGCCGGGCAGCTGGGTGCCGACCCCGACGACGCCGTCGGAGGAGTTGAGGTCGACGACGACCGGCGGCTGGCCGTCGAACGGGTCCTGAACGCTGATCGCGTCGAGCGGCAGAGTGCGGCAGAACGGCACCTGGAGGCTGACGCCGATGCAGACGCGGCCGGTCTTGGTGTCGTACGACGCGCCGACGAGCGGCTGGCCGGGGAGCTCGGTGGTGACGGAGATGACGCCGTTGTCGTTCGAGACCTTGACGTAGTCGGTCGCGGCGCTGGCGCTCGGCGCCCCCGAGACGACTGCGGCGCCGGCGACGATGGCGGCGAGGGCGATACGGGACTTCAACATGCGGGTGCCTCCAGTGAGGGGAACGGTGCGGGGCCGGACGGGCCGGAGGGTGCGCGGAACCTTTCGCTACCACTCGCCGTCCTCCTGCTGCACCGGCGTCACCCGGTGGGCCCGGCGCCCGCCAGCCGTGCCGTCATCCGCACGGCGACACGGCCGCCGCCCGGCTCGCCGAACCGTTCTAGCGGAACAGCAGCGGCCTGGCGACGGTGTCGACGGCCGGGTCGGAGAGCGGTACCCGGGCGTCGCCGCCGGGCCGCACCATCGTCACCTCGTCCGCGGTGACGAGCAACGGCCTGGCGAAGCCCCGATCCACCGCGCTGGTGGCCGCCGCGGCGGCGGGCCCGAAGGCCGGGTCGATCCGGGTGATCTCGACCCACCCGCGGGTCCGCATCGGGACGACGACCGCACGCATCCCGCCGGCTTCGTTGCCGGTCAGCGCGTGGCGGAACGTCGAGGACCCGAGCAGCGTCACCACGTCGCAGTCGCCCATCGGGCGCAGGGTCGCGTCCGGCTCGCGGAAGAAGCGTTCCGCGGCGGCCGCGCCCATGCGTTCGAGGTACTCGTTGGCGCGCAGCCACCACGCGCCCGCGACGTCCGCGAGCCCCGCCGCGTCGATCGCGGGCTGCGGCATGATCGTGACGCGGTCCGGCTGGCCGGGCTGGATGCCGAGGAAGCCGAGGCCGAGGTCGAGCGCGTCGCCCATGACCCGGACGCGCACCCAGTCGTGGCCCGGGTGCAGCGCATGGCCGCTCGGGATGCCGACGGGGCGGGCGCGTTCGGCGAGGTCGTCGTACGTGTGGTCGGCGAGCCAGCGGCGGCGCAGCAGCCAGCGTGCGAGCAGGCGGCGGCCGGTGTCGGACTCCGGGTCGGTGCCGGCGAGTGCGCGCCGGCACTCCTTCCACGACACCAGAACGGGGGGCGTGCCGACGACGCGGAGGCCGTGGTCGGCCGGCTCCACGTCGACGTCGAACAGCACGGAGACGGCCAGCGCGCAGCGCTTCAACGCCATCCGCGTCACGTGGGCTGCCACCACCTGAGGGTACCGGCCCGCACCGCGGGGGGACTGCGCCGTTCGGATGAACAGTGTTGCGCCTATGGCAGCGACGCCACGCCCCTGTCGAGGAAGCGACGGCCGGTGACGCGCTCGCTGACGCCGGTGCGATCGAGGTACGGCGTGATGCCACCGAGGTGGAACGGCCACCCCGCGCCCAGCAGCAGGCAGAGGTCGATGTCCTGCGGCTCGGCGACGACGCCCTCGTCCAGCATCAGCCGGATCTCCTCGGCCATCGCCGCGAGCGCGCGGTCCGCGACCTCCTCGGCGGTCGGCGCCGTCACGCCTGGAGGCGGCGCGAACATTGCCGCGACCTCCGGGTCGACCTGCTGCCCCTCGGGGCCCCACGTGTAGATGCCGGGCTTGCCGGCCGCGACGAGCCGCGCGAGGTTGGGGGAGACGTAGTACCGGTCGGGGAACGCCTCGTGCATCGTCTCGGCGACGTGCAGCGCGACGGCGGGACCCACCAGCGCAAGCAGCAGGAAGGGGCTCATCGGCAGCCCGAGCCGGTCGAGCGCGCCGTCAGCGACAGCGAACGGCGTCCCCTCGTCCACGGCCTTGGTGACCTCGCCCATGAACCGGGTGAGCAGCCGGTTGACGACGAACGCCGGTGCGTCCTTCACCAGCACCGCCGACTTCTTCAACGACTTCGCCACGGCGAACGCCGTCGCCAGCGTCGCGTCGTCCGTCCGCTCCGCGCGGACGATCTCGAGCAGCGGGAGTACGGCGACCGGGTTGAAGAAGTGGAACCCGACCACCCGCTCCGGGTGTTCGAGCCCGGCCGCCATCTCGGTCACCGACAACGACGACGTGTTGGTCGCGAGCACGCACTCGGGCGATACGACGGCCTCGCACTCCGCGAACACCTGCTGCTTGACCTTCAGCTCCTCGAACACCGCCTCGATGACGAAGTCCGCGTCGCGGAACGCGTCCTTCGACAGCGAACCGGTCACGAGCGCCTTGAGCCGGGCGGCGCGATCGGCGGACACCTGGCCCTTCGTCAGCAGCCCGTCGACCTGCTCGTGCACCCAGCCGACGCCCTTGTCGACGCGGGCCTGGTCGACATCGGTCAGGACGACCGGCACTTCGAGTCGCCGGGCGAACAGCAGCCCGAGCTGGGACGCCATCAGGCCGGCGCCGACGACGCCGACCTTGGTGACCGGGCGAGCCCCTTCGCGGGGCGCGCCGACCGGGCGGCGGGCGCGCTTCTGGGTGAGGTCGAACGCGTAGAGCCCGGACCGCAGCTCCTCGCTCATGACCAGGTCCGCGAGCGCCGCGTCCTCGGCGGCGAACCCCTCGTCGAGGTCGGCGTGCGCGGCGAACGCGACCAGGTCGAGCGCGCGGTACGGCGCCGGCGCCGCGCCGTGCAGCCGGGCGTCCAAGCCCGCGCGGGTCCGCGTAACCGCTGCGGCCCAGGGCTCGCCGCGATCGTGCTCGGCCCGCTCGACGGTCACCGAGCCGGCGAGGACGGACTGCACCCACTCCAGCGAACGCTCGAGGAAGTCCGCCGGCTCGAACATTGCGTCCGCGATCCCGAGCGCGAACGCCTGCGGGCCCTTCAACGTCTTGTTCTGCGCGAGGGCGTTGTCGACGATGACCTGCAACGCCTTGTCCGGACCGATCAGCCGGGGCAGCAGCTGGGTGCCGCCCCAGCCCGGCACCAGGCCGAGGAAGCACTCGGGCAGCGCGATCGGCGCCGCGCCGGACGAGATGGTCCGGTACTGGCAGTGCAACGCGACCTCGAGGCCGCCGCCCATCGCGGCGCCGTTCACCAGCGCAAAGGTGGGGACGGCCGAGTCGCGCAGCCGCCGGAACACCCGGTGCCCCTCGCGCCCGACCTGCAACGCCTCGTCCCGCGACGCGATCTCCGGCACGCCGGAGAGGTCCGCGCCGACGGCGAAGACGAACGGCTTGCCGGTGATCGCGACGGCCGCAACGCCGGGGCGCTCGAACGCCGCGGACAGAGCAGCGTCCAACGACGCGAGGCCGAGCGGACCGAACGTGTTCGGCTTCGTGTGGTCGAAGCCGTTGTCCAGTGTGATCAGCGCGACGTCGCCGACCCAGCGCAGCTTCGCCTCGGTGACGACCTCGTCGTACGCCATCAGACACGCTCCCAGATGACAGTGCCGCCCATGCCGATGCCGACACACATGGCAGTGATCCCGTACTGCAGGTCGGGGTCGGCCTCGAAGCGCCGCGCGAGCTGCGTCATGAGGCGGACGCCGGACGAGGCGAGCGGGTGGCCGTACGCGATCGCGCCGCCGTACGGGTTGACCCGGTCGTCGTCGTCCTTGATGCCGAAGTGGTCGAGGAACGCGAGCACCTGGACGGCGAACGCCTCGTTCAGCTCGAACGCGCCGATGTCCTCGATGCCCAACCCGCTGCGCGCCAGCGCCTTCTCGGTCGACGGGATCGGCCCGACGCCCATCACCTCCGGTTCGACGCCGGCGTACGCGAAGCCGACCAGCCGCATCCGCGCCGTGAGACCGAGCTCGGCCGCGGTGGTGTCGTGAGCGACGAGGCAGGCCGTCGCGCCGTCGTTGATGCCGGCGGCGTTGCCCGCCGTGACGCGGCCGTGCGGGCGGAACGGCGTCTTCAACGAAGCCAGCGACTCCAGCGTGGTACCCGGGCGCATCGGCTCGTCGGCCGTCGCGAGCCCCCAGCCCTCCTCGGACCGCGTCGCCATGGTCACGAGGTCGCGCTGGATGATCCCGGCGTCGTACGCCGCCGCCGCGCGGGCCTGCGAGGCGGCCGCGAACGCGTCGCAGCGTTCGCGGGTGATCTCCGGCGCGCGGTCGTGCAGGTTCTCGGCCGTGGCACCCATGACCAGCGCCGACGGGTCGACGATCTTCTCGCTGATGATGCGCGGGTTCGGGTCGACGCCCTCGCCCATCGGGTGGCGGCCCATGTGCTCGACGCCGCCCGCGATGGCGACGTCCTGCATGCCGACCGCGATGCCGCTCGCGACCGTCGTCACCGCGGTCATCGCGCCCGCGCACATCCGGTCGATCGCGTAGCCCGGCACCGACCGCGGCAGCCCGGCCAGCAGGGCCGCCGTCCGGCCGATGGTCAGGCCCTGGTCGCCGATCTGCGTGGTGGCCGCGATGGCGACCTCGTCGACGCGCTCGGGCGGCAGCGTGGGGTTGCGGCGCAGCAGCTCCCGGATGCAGCGGACGACGAGGTCGTCGGCCCGGGTGCCGGCGTACTGGCCGGTCGGCTTGCCGACGCCGAACGGGGTGCGGACGCCGTCGACGAAGACGACGTCGCGGATGGCTCGCGACACGGGCTCTGCTCCTCGCGGTGGGGTAGGGGCCCTATATTACCCGCGAGTAACAGAACGCGCTTCTAGTCCGTCCGGCCGGTGTCCTCGGCCACGAAGACGGCGCCGTCGGGCGCACGCAGGTGCGCCCAGCGCGTGCCCCAGTGGGTCGGCTCGACGGGCGCGCCGAGCGCCTCCAGGTCGGTGCCGCCGAAGTGCACGGTGACCAACGGCTCGGCCGTCTCGGCGAGGACGACCGCGGCGGCGCCACTCTCCAGCCGGGCCGCCGCGTGCCCCACCTCACCCCATTCGGACACGAGCGCGAAGCCGAGCGAGCGCCAGAACGCCAGCGCCGCGGGGAAGTCGACGACGCCGACGTAGAGGTGGTCGATCCGGTCGATGCTCACGAGACTGCTCCCACGACGACGCTCACGAGACTGCTCCCACCACGATCCTCACGAGACCTGGAACGTCCCGACCATGCCGCGCGCCTCGTGGTCGGCGATGCCGCACTTGTAGGCGTACGAGCCGGACTTGGCGAACGTCAGCGTGACCTCGCCGTCCTTCCCCTTGTCCGTAGGCCCGATCTCGCCGAGCGCGGTGCCGTCGGCGTCGAACACCTCGAACTCGTGCTGGGCCGGCCCGTCGTTCTCCATCTCGAACTTGATGGTCTCGCCGGCCTTGGCGGTGAACGTCTCCAGGCCGGTCCAGGCGAAGTCGTGCGACTGGAACTCCACGTCGCGGTCGGCGGCCTTCGCCGTGGCGCCGCCGGAGCCGGTGACGTGGATGCTGGTCCTGATGCCGTCACCCTTCTGGCCGGGCTTGCACGCGACCTCGTACGTACCGGCCGGCAGGTCGGCGACGAACGACGCGGACAGGCCCGGGCCGATGTTCTCCTTCTCGGCCAGCACCGTGTCCTTCTCGCCGTACACGTAGACCTCGGTGACGTCCTTGCCGGTGTTCTTGACGTCGAACGTCGTTTTGCCGGCGGCGAGGTCGGTCCGGCCGAGGGTGCACGCCGTGTCGGTCGCGGTCACGGCGACGGCGCCGCCGGACTTCGCGCCGCCGCCGTTCGAGCAGGCGGTGAGGGACAGGGCGAGCAGGATCGGGGCGTAGCGGCGCACGGGGTGTTCTCCTGGTCAGTTGGTGAGGCTCGGCTCGCGGGCCGGCTCGGTCGCCGCGGCCACCGGAGCGGAGCCGCGGAAGAAGAAGTAGAGCGTGGGGACGAGGTACGAGAGGTACACGCCGACCTCGAACACGGTCGGGTCGGGGCGGAAGTTGACGATGCCCTTGAGGAGGGTGCCGTACCAGCTGCTCGGCGGGATCGTGGCCGAGACGTCGAACGCCTGCCGGCTGAAGAACGCGCCGTGCAGCACGCCCGCCTCCAGCAGGTCGTGGAACCCGTACGCGAGGACGCCGGCCGCGACGAGCACCAGGCCCGCACCGGTGATCGTGAAGAACTTCGCGAGGTTGAGGCGGACGGCCCGCTTGTAGAGCAGGTAGCCGACCACGACGGCGGTGACGAGGCCGAGGGCGGCGCCGGTGACCGGCGCGGACGTCGAGCCGTCGGCCTGCGCGGCCGCCTGGACGGCGCTCCAGAGGAACACCGCCGTCTCGAGCCCCTCGCGCCCCACCGCGATGAACGCCGTGACGACCAGCGCGCGGGTGCCCATGGTGAGCGCGGCCGAGAGGCGGCCCTCGAGCTCGCCCTTGATGCTCCGCGCGGTCCGCCGCATCCAGAACACCATCCAGGTCACGAACACCACCGCGACCAGGGACATGAGGCCGCCGAACGCCTCCTGCGCCTTGAACGTCAGCGAGTGGCTGGTGAACGTGAGCAGCGCGCCGACGCCGAGGGAGAGGCCGACCGCGGCGCCGATCCCGGCCCAGATGGCGGGGAGGCGGTCACGATGCCCGGTGCGGACGAGGTAGGCGACGAGGATGCCGACGACGAGCGAGGCTTCGAGGCCCTCTCGGAGGCCGATCAGGTAGTTGGCGAACATCGGTCGCGAGCGCTCCCAGGTGTGCGCCGGTGCCCTGTCCGGCGAGTTTGGTTAGGGTAACCTAAGTTGCGGGGTCGCTGTCAACCGCGCGTAGCGGACCATCGGCCCCTCGACGCCGGCGACGGTGAAGCCGAGACGTTCGAGCAGGCGGCGGGACGGGGTGTTGCCGGCCTCGACGTTCGCGACGATCCGGTGCACGCCGGGCTGCGCGGCGACCCAGCCGACCAGGGCGCGGACCGCCTCGGTGCCGTACCCGTTGCCGCGCGCGGACGCCGCCAGGCCGTACCCGACCTCCACCTCGCCGCCGTCGCCGGGCGGCGCGTACCAGCCGCACTCGCCGATCAGCACGCGGGGCTCGCGGACCGACACAAGCCACGGCCCGGGTACGTCGTCCGAGCCGTGCTCGGCGTACGGCCGCAGCGCGTCCAGCGTGTCCGCGTGCGGCCACCCGGGTGCGGCGGTCACGCCGGACAGGTCACCGGCCAGCACGGCCCGCGCGAACGTCACCGTCACCGGTTCCAGCACCAGCCGCGGCGTCTCCAGCGTCACTCGGCGGAGGCGGCCGAACGCAGCGCGCCGGCCAGCGCCTCGGCGACCAGCTCGACCTGCCAGGGCCGCGCGCCCGCGGCGCGCAGCGCCTCGACGACGGCCTCGTCGGTCAACGGCTCCGGCGGTGACCAGGCGAGCCGGCGGATGGCGGCCGGCTCGACCAGGTTCTCGACGGGGATCTCGTACCGCGTGGCCAGGGCGTTGACCGCGGCGCGGGCAGCGGCGAGGCGGGCGGCGGCGGCCGGGTCGCGCTCCTGCCAGCGGTGGGCGGGCGGCGGCAGGCCGTCGTTCGGTCCCGTGCTGGAGGGCAGCTCGGTGTCAGGCAGCGCCAGCGCGCTCTCCAGCGCGCCGAACCACAGCGCGATGCGGCGCTTGTTCGCGCGGCCGCCGTAGACCGGCAGGGCGGCGAGCGCGTCCTGCGTCTTCGGCCAGCGGAGGACGGCGTCGACGATCGCGGAGTCGGGGAGCACCCGGCCGGGCGCGATGTCGCGGGTGCGGGCCAGCTCGTCGCGGCGTTCCCACAACGCCCGGACGGCCGCGAGCTGCCGGGGCGTGCGGATGCGGTGGATGCCGGAGGTACGGCGCCACGGCTCGGCGCGCGGCGTGGCCGGGGGAGCGTCGACGATCGCCGCGAACTCCTGCCTCGCCCACTCGGTCTTGCCCTGCTGCTCCAGCACCTCGGCGAGGTGGTCGCGCAGCTCGACCAGCACCTCGACGTCCAGCGCGGCGTACCGCAGCAGGCCCGGGGTCAACGGCCGCTGCGACCAGTCGGCCGACGACGAGCCCTTGTCGATCCGGTGGCCGAGGACGCGTTCGACCATCGTCGCGAGCCCGACGCGCTCGTACCCCGCGAGCCGCGCCGCCAGCTCGGTGTCGAACAGCCGCCGCGGCCGCAGCCCCAGCTCGGCGAGGCAGGGGAGGTCCTGGGAGGCGGCGTGCAGGACCCACTCGGCGTCGGCGAGGGCCGCGTCGAGCGTGGACAGGTCGGCGCACGGGATCGGGTCGACGAGGAACGTGCCCGCGCCCTCGCGGCGGAGCTGGACCAGGTAGCAGCGCTGCCCGTAGCGGTAGCCGGAGGCGCGTTCGGCGTCGATGGCGACGGGTCCGGTGGCGCTGCCGAGGGCCGCGACGGCGGCGGCGAGGCCGCGGTCGTCGACGACGGGTTCAGGTACGGGCTCGGCCAGCTCGAGCAGGGGGAGCGACGGCTCCGCGGGCGGCTCGGCCACGCCCTCCGCGGGCTCGGCCGCCAGTTCGGTCACACGCTGACGGTACGCCCCATGCCGGTCACGGAACGTGTTTCCGCAGGGCCGGGCTCAGCGGATGACGCCCGCGCGCATCGCCAGCGCGACCATCTCGGCGCGGTCGCCGGTGCCGAGCTTGCGGGCGATGCGTGCCAGGTGGCTCTTCACGGTGAGCGCGGAGAGGCCGAGCGCCTCGCCGATCTGCTTGTTCGACTGGCCGTCGGCGACGTACTGGAGCACCTCGACCTCGCGGCCGGACAGGTCGTTGATGCCGTCGCCCACGGGTCCGGTACGCAGCCCCTGCGCGAGCAGCGACGCGACCGACGGGTCGGCGTACACGCCGCCGTCGAGGACCCGGCGGACGCCGTCGACGACGACGTGCGGGGAGGCGGACTTGAGGAGGTAGCCCTGCGCCCCGGCGACGAACGCCGAGCGCACGGAGTACGGGTCGTCGGCCGCGGAGAGCACGATGAGCCGGCCCCAGCCGGCGGCGCGGAGGTCGGCGAGGAGCTCGAGACCGGAGCCGTCCGGGAGGCCGAGGTCGAGGACGCAGAGGTCGCGTGCGCCGGCCGCGGCGCGTGCCCGCGCCTCGGCGATGCTGGCGGCCTCGATCACGTCGGACGCGCCCATCGCCCGCAGCCGCGCCACCATCGACTCGCGCATCAGCGGGTGGTCGTCGACGACCATCGCCGAGAAGCCGGTCTGTGCCCCGTGCTCCGCGAGATCCGTCGCAGTCGTCACCGCTGCCTCCGTACGTGGGTGGGTCCCTTGTGCACCAAGCATCGGCTCGTGACGCGCGGCCCTGTAGGACTCGATTGCGCCATGTGGAGCAACGCGCCGTTCGCGGGCGGCGGCAGACGCAGCCCCCGTACGGCGAAAGTCCCGCCCATAGCGTGCCGAAGGAGAAGGGGGATCACGCACGACCAGGGGAAGGACCCGCGTGGCACGTTCACCCAGGGCGGGCGCCGCCGTGCTGCTCGCGGCCTCGCTCGTCTCCGCAGGTCTCGTCGCCGTGCCCGCGGCGCGGTCGCTGACGGCGGTCGTGACGTTCGCCGGCCCGTCGCGGAACGCTCTGGGCGCCAGCGGCGTCCGCGTGGTCCGCCGGCACCCCAACCTCGACGCCGCGACGGTCCGCGGCACCCCCTCCCAGCTCGAACGGCTCGCGCGCGCCGCCGGCGTCCGCGCCGTGGCGCCCGACGCCGTGCTCCGCCCGAACGGTCACGACGGCGACGACGGGCAGCGGCGTTCGGTCCTCCCCTGGGAGCGGCTCGGCGGCCGGGCCGGCAGCCGGTCAGCAGGCAGTGGCGTCCGCGTCGCGCTCGTGGACACCGGCGTCTCCGACACCGCGGCGCTGGCTCGTTCGTCGGGCCGGCTGGTCGACGGCGTCGACACCTCGGGCGCGGGCACGTTCGCCGACGGGTACGGCCACGGCACGTTCATGGCCGGCATCGTCGCGGGCGGGCCGGTCGCTGGGACGGACGGCCGCCCGCTCGGCGTCGCGCCCGGCGCGACCGTCGTCAGCGTCAAGGTCGCCGACGCGACCGGAACGACGTCGTTGTCGAAGGTCGTCGCCGGCCTCGACTGGGTCGTCGGGCACGCGGCGTCGCTCGACGTCGCGTCCTTCTCCTTCTCCCGTACGCGGCCCGGCCGCGGCTACGGCCCCGACCCGCTGACCGACGCCGTCGAACGCGTCCGCGACGCGGGCGTCACCGTCGTCGTCTCCGCCGGCAACGTTCCCGGCGAGGTCGGCGACCCCGGCTTCGACCCGCGCGTGGTCACCGTCGGCGCGGCCGACGTCCGCGACGGCAAGGCGACCGTCGCGTCGTTCAGCGGCAGCGCGGTCGTGGCCGGCGTCCGCAAGCCCGACGTCGTCGGCTCCGGTGTCGGCGTCCTCTCCGTCCTCCCGCCGCGCTCGGCGATCGCGCGGCAGCACCCGGACGCGCGGCACGGCAACGCGCTGTGGCGCGGCTCCGGCACCAGCCAGGCGACCGCGCAGGCCGCGGGCGTCGCGGCGCTCTACCTGGCCGAGCACCGCGACGCGACGCCGTCGCAGGTCAAGACGGCGCTGCGTTCGGCGGCGAAACCCATCGGCCGGACCGAGCGCGCGGGCGCGGGGCTGCTCAAGACCGTTCGCCGCGGTCATGACGACGACGACGCCGAGGACTGCGCCGGCGGCGCAGCATCGGGCCCGGCCGGCGACGGCGAGGGCGGCTTCGACGCCAACTCCTGGTCCGCCAACTCGTGGTCGGCGAACTCCTGGTCCGCCAACTCGTGGTCCGCCAACTCGTGGTCCGCCAACTCCTGGTCCGCGGCGGTCTGGGAGGGCGAGGACCGATGAGCCCCGCCCGCCGCGTCGCCCTGCTCGGTGGCGCCAGCCTCGCGCTGGCGCTGCCGGCGTGCGCGTATGCGGGCTGGGGCTCGCCCGCCGCGTGGGGACCGGTCGCCCTCGCGCTGGCCGTCGCGCTCTCCGAGGTCGCGGTCGTGCACCTGGCGTTCGGGCGGCAGCGGTGGTCGTTCTCCTGCACCGACGGCGCCATTGGCGCGGCGATCGTCTTCGCGCCCGGCGCGTGGACCGTCACCGCCGTCGTCCTCGGCGTGCTCGTCGCGCAGCTCGCCCGGCGGCAGCCGCGGCTCAAGGTCTGGTTCAACGTCGCGCAGTTCGCCGCGTCGACGGGCGTGGCGGCGGCGTTCGCCCACTGGGTCGGCGGCGGTCTGGCCGGCGCGTGCGCGGGCATGGGTTGGTTCTGGCTGCTCAACCACACGCTGGTCGCCGGCGCCGTCGCGATGACGTCGGGCCGCCGCCTGCGCGGGTTCCTCTGGGCCAGCGCGCCGATGTCCGCGCTGCACACCGCGGGCAACACCTCCGTCGGCCTGCTGGCCGCGTGGCTCACGTTGAACGCGCCGTTGGGCCTGCTCGGCCTGGTCGTGCCGATGGCGCTGCTCTGGTGGTCGTACGACCAGCAGACCGCGCGCGCCGCCGAGGCGCGGCTGTTCGCGGAGCTGGCGCGCGGCCAGGAACGCGCGACCGGCCAGTCGATCGAGGCGTCTGCCCGCGTCGTCCTCACGGCCGCGGCGCGGCTGTTCGGCGGCGCCGACGTCGAGCTCGTGCTCATGGGCCCGGACGGCCCGGTGCGCTACGCGGGCGACGAGTACGGCGTGACGACTCGCGAACGCGTCTCCTCCGCCGTTCTCGACGACGGCTGGGTCATGCGCGCCCTCGGCTCGGGCGGCGTGACGACCGGCAACGACGACGGCCGGCCGTTCTGCTCGGCGGTCCTCGGCGAGCGTGACCGCCCCCTCGCCCTGCTGCACGCGCGCCGCCCGCGCGGCTCCGCGGGGTTCGGCCGCCGCGAGGTCACCCTCGCGGAGCTGCTCGTGGGACAGGCGGAGTCGTGGCTCTCGGTCGCGGACCTGACCGCGTCCCGCGACGCCGCGCTGGACCGAGCGGAGGCCGCCGACGAGGCGGCCAAGGCGCTCGGCGACAACGGCGCGAACACCGCCCCCTCGCTCTCCGTCCTCAGGCAGTCTGCGTCGCGGCTCGCGCAGCTCGCGGCGATGCCGACCGGGCCCGCCGAGGTCGGCGAGATCGTCGACGAGCTGCACGCCGTCGAACGCGCCGTGGCGTCGTTGCTCGGCGCCATCGCGATCGCCGCCGACAGCGACCTGCGCGCCCTCGACGCGCCCGGCGACGAGCCGGCCCGCGCCGAGCCGGAGTGGACCACGACCGGCGTCCTGGCCGAGCCGTGACCCGCCACCAGCTCCCGCTCGCCACCGCCGCGGCGCTCACCGTCGGCGGCTGCGGCGCCGCCGTCGTCGCGTCTGCCGGGACCGTGCTGGCCGCGGCCGGGCACGGCGCCGTTCTCGGACCCGTGGTCGCCGTCGGGCTCGCGGCGACCGGCATCGCCGCGGGCATCGCCGCAGTCCTGGCGGACCGGCTCGCCGCCCAGCTGCGCGAGCTGCGTTCGGCGGCCACCCGGCGCCTGCACGAGCCGGGCGACCACAGGCTGGACCGCTGGCTCGCCGGCAACGGCTTCACCGAGCTGGCCGACCTCGCGCGCACGCTCGACGCGCTGACGCTGCGCACCACCGTCGCTGATGAGCTGGCCGAGCAGCACCGCAGGACCGCCGAGAACGCCAGCGCGGGCATGTTCGAGCTGCTCTCCGGGCTCGTCGCGGCCGAGGAGGGCGCGCGCGGCCAGCTCGCCGCCGAGCTGCACGACACCGTCGCGCAGTCGCTCGGCATGGCGCGGATGCACCTCGCCGTCGGCGACCCGGAGTCGCTGCGTTCGGCCCAGGAGTTCCTCGAGGACGCGGAGGAGCAGGTGCGCGCGGTCATGGCGCGGACCCGGCCGCCCGCGTTGCGCGAGGGCGACCTCGCCGCCGCGATCGGGCACCTGCGCGCCGACCTCGAACAGCGTTACGGCGTCGCCGTCGAGGTCACCTGGCCGACGACCGCGCACCCGCTGCCGCTGGTCTCCGCGATCACCGTCTACCGCTTCTTCCAGGAGGCGCTGCTCAACGTCGTCAAGCACGCCGACGTCGACTGGGCGCAGGCCGCGCTCGTCGTCGACGAGGACGGCATCGTCGCGACCGTCTCGGACGCGGGCCCGGGCTTCGACCCCGACGCCGTACGGCCGGAGCGGGGCAGGCACGTCGGGCTCGGCCTGCTGCGCGAGCGCGCGCGGCTGGCCGGTGGCTCGTTGGAGATCTCGTCGATGCCCGCCGCGGGCACCGTCCTGCAGCTGCGCCTGCCGCGCCCGGCCGCGCCGGGGACCCGGGGTCCTCGCCCGCTCCTCAGCCGGCACTCCGCCTGAGCGGCAGCCGCGCCACGCCGGGGACCGCCGGCGGCAGTCCGGCCATCGAGCAGAGGACGTCGCAGAACGCCGCCAGGTGACGGTCCATCGGGTCTTCCTGTGTCGGTGACCAGGAGCAGCGCAGCTCCAGGTCGCAGCCGCCCGGCTCGCCCGCCATCGCGCCGAACCGTGCGCTCGTCGTGCTCGTCACCGTGCCGCCCTCGGCGACGTATGTCGCGTCGTGCCCCGCGAGCGCGTCGAGCAGCCAGGCCCAGCCGACCTCGGGCAGCAGCGGGTCGCGGCCGATCTCCTCCTCGACCGCCGCCGTCGCGAACGCCACGACGCGGGTGTCGCCGTTCCACGCCTCCTGGCCGTCGGGGTCGTGCAGGACGATGAACCGGCCGCTCGCCAGCTCGTCGTCGCCGTGCAGCACCTCGGCGGTCAGCGCGAACGCGTACGGCGCCAGCCGGGACGGCGCGGCGGTCTCCCGCAGCGTCACCGCGGGGTCGACCTCCGCGGCCCGCAGGCTCGCCACGGCGAGCCGGAACGGCTCCGGTGACTCGTCCGGCTCCACGACCATGCGCCGAGGGTAGGGCTCGTTCCGGACGCCGTGGCGGATTTCGCGCGTCCCGCACGGAGCCGGGAGTGTCGCTCGCCGCTTCTTGTCACAGGGGGTCCGTAGGGTCGGTCACGTGCCAGCGTTCCTCGCTCTCGTCGCGTCCGTCGCGTGGGGCCTCGCCGACTTCCTCGGCGGGGCGTACTCCCGGCGGCTGCCGACCGCGCTCGTCATGGTCTGGTCGCAGGCGGCGGGTCTGGTGGGGATCGGTCTCGTGCTGGTGCTGGGTGGCTGGCGGCCGCCCGGGCCCTACCTCTGGTGGGGCGTGGGGGCGAGCGCCTTCGGGACGCTCGCGGGGGCGTTCTTCTACCGCGCCCTGGCCCTCGGGACGATGAGCGTGGTCGCACCGATCGCGGGGACCGGGCTGGTCCTGCCGGTGGTGGTGGGTGTCGTCCGCGGGGAGCGGCCGTCGGCAGTCGCCGTGGCCGGGATCATGCTGGCGGCGGCGGGCGTCGTGCTGGCGTCGGGGCCCGAGCTGCGCGGCGTCGGGGTGCAGCGGACCTCCGTCGCCTACGCCGTGCTGGCGGCGTGCGGCTTCGGCGGCGCGCTGGCGCTGATCCCGCGCGCGGGGCCCGACCGCTGGGCCATGACGACGGCGGCGCTGACCGCGTTCTCGTTCGTCGCGACGCTGCTGTTCGTCCTCGTCACCCGGCCCCGACCGCCGCCGCGGTCGTCGCCGAGGGACGCCGGCGGCGTGCTCGCCATCGGCGTGCTGAACGTCGTCGCCCTCGGCCTGTACGCGTACGCCTCCACCCGCGGCCTGGTCGCCATCGTCGGGGTGCTGGCGTCGCTGTACCCGGTCGTCACGGTCGTGCTGGCCCAGGCCGTCTACGCCGAACGCCTCCGCGGCATCCAGCTCGCGGGCGTGGTGGCGGCGTTCGGCGGTGTCGTCTGCCTCGCGGCGGGCTGACGCGGCATGGGACCATCACTCATCGTGACCACCGACCTCAACGACTCCGCCTTCCTGCGCGCGTGCCGCCGCGAGCCGGTGCCGTACACCCCGGTCTGGTTCATGCGCCAGGCGGGGCGCGCGCTGCCGGAGTACCGCGAGATCCGTCGCGGCGTCTCGATGCTCGACTCGTGCATGCGTCCTGACCTGGTCACCGAGATCACCCTGCAGCCGGTCCGCCGCCTCGGGGTGGACGCGGCGATCCTGTTCAGCGACATCGTGCTGCCGTTGCGCGCGGTCGGCGTCGGCCTCGACATCGTGCCGGGCGTGGGTCCGGTCGTGGCGGAGCCGTTCCGCGGCCCGGCCGACATCGACCGGCTGCGGCCGCTGGAGCCGGACGAGGACGTGCCGTACGTCGCCGAGGCGGTCCGGCTGCTCGTCAAGGAGCTGGCGGTGCCGTTGATCGGGTTCGCGGGGGCGCCGTTCACCCTCGCCAGCTACCTGGTCGAGGGCGGTGCTTCCAAGACGCACGCGCGGACCAAGGCGTTCATGTACGCCGACCCGGCCGGCTGGGCGCTGCTGACCGAACGCCTCGCCGACATCGCCCTTGCCTCGCTGCGCGCGCAGGTGCACGCGGGGGCGAGCGCGGTGCAGCTGTTCGACTCGTGGGCGGGCGCGCTCTCCGCCGCCGACTACGCGACGTACGTCCTCCCCGCGAGCCGCCGCATCTTCGCCGGGCTCGCCGACCTCGGCGTGCCGCGCATCCACTTCGGCGTCGGCACCGGCGAGCTGCTCGGGCTGATGGGGGAGGCGGGCGCGGATGTCGTCGGCGTCGACTTCCACCTGCCGATCGACGAGGGCGCCCGGCGGGTCGGTCCCGGGCGCGCCGTTCAGGGCAACCTCGACCCGGCCGCCTGTCTCGCTCCCTGGGAGGTCGTGGCGGCGCGGACCCGTGACGTCCTCGACCGGGCTAAGGGACTGGAGGGCCACGTCTTCAACCTCGGCCACGGCGTCCTCCCCGAGACCGACCCCGACGTCCTCGAACGCGTCGTCGACCTGGTGCACACGGAGTCCGCCCGGACGACCACCCGGTGAGCCGGGTCGGCGTGCTGGTGATGGCGTACGGCACGCCGCAGGACCGCGCAGGCATCGAGGCCTACTACACCGACATCCGGCGCGGCCGCCCGCCGTCGCCGGAGCAGCTGGCCGACCTGACGGCGCGGTACGACGCCATCGGCGGCACGTTCCCGCTCCGCGCCATCACCGAGGCGCAGGCCGCCGCGCTGCAGCGGGCCCTCGGCGACGACTACGTCGTCACCATCGGTCTCAAGCACGCCGCGCCCACCATCGAGGACGGCGTCGCCGCACTCGCCGCGAGCGACGTCGCCGACGCGGTCGGCCTGGTCCTCGCGCCGCACTACTCCGGCGCGTCGGTCGGGGAGTACGCGCGCCGCGCGAGCGCCGCCGGCGAGGACAACGGCGTCACGGTCGAGACCGTCGAGCACTGGCACCTGCTGCCCGAGTACCTGGAGCTCCTCGCCGCGGCCGTCGACGAGGCCCGCGCGACGCTGCCCGAGGGGACGCGCGCCGAGGCCGAGGTGGTGTTCACGGCGCACTCGCTGCCGGAGCGGGCCGTCCCGCCGGAGGACCCGTACCCCGACCAGGTCCGGGCGACGGCCGAGGCGGTCGCGACGCTGGCGGATCTCCTCCGCTGGTCGACGGCGTGGCAGTCGGCGGGCCGGACGCCGGACCCCTGGCTGGGTCCCGACGTCCTCGACGTCATCCGGGTCCGCGCCGAGGAGGGCGCCGAGGCCGTCGTCGTGTGCGCGTGCGGCTTCACGGCCGACCACCTGGAGGTCGCGTACGACCTCGACATCGAGGCGCGCCGCGTCGCGACCGAGGCCGGGCTGGCGTTCGCGCGGACGCGTTCGGTGAACGCTGACCCCACCGTGATGACCGCCCTCGCCGACCTGGTCCGCGAGCGCGCCGCGCGCTTCCGGTGATCGCCCGCCTCCCGCCGTACGGCCGCCTGGTCCTGCTCGGGACGATCTGGGGGCTGAGCTTCCTGTTCATCAAGGTCGGGCTGGAGGGGCTGCCCCCGCTCGGCGTCGCGCTGGGCCGCAGCGTCGCAGGCGCGCTGACCATGTGGGTGCTGGTGGCGGCCGCACGTCTCCCGGTCCCGCGCGACCGCACGCTCTGGCGGCACATCGTGGTCGTGTCGGTCGTCGCCAACGTCATCCCGTTCGCGGGGTTCGCCTGGGGCGAGCTGCACGTCACCTCCGGCGTCGCCGGCATCTACAACGCCACCACCCCCCTCGCGACCCTGCTCATCGCCATCGCCGCCCTGCCGGACGAACGCCCGACCCGCGAACGCGTCGCCGGCCTCCTGCTCGGCGTCGCCGGCGTCGTCACCGTCCTCGGCCCGTGGCGCGGCATCGGCGAGAACACCGTCCTCGGCCAGCTCGCCTGCCTCGGCGCGGCGGCGTCGTACGGCGTGGCGTTCAACTACGTCCGCCGCTACCTCACCCCGTACCGCCTCGACCCCGTCGTCCTCACCGCCTGCCAGCTGACCGCGGCGACCGTGCTGCTCGCGGTCGTCGCGCCGCTCGGCGGCGGTTCCGTCCACCTCACCTGGCGGGTCGCCGGGTCTGTGCTCGCGCTGGGGGCGATGGGGACGGGCTTCGCGTTCGTGCTGTACCACGGGCTGATCCGCGACATCGGCGCGACGTCGGCGTCGCTGGTGACGTTCGTCATCCCGGTCGTCGCCGTGGCCGTCGGCGTGGCGGTCCTGGACGAGGCGGTGACGTGGAACCTGTTCGTCGGCGCCGCCGTCGTCGCCCTCGGGGTCGCGCTCGCCGAGGGCCGGCTGCGTCAGGTCAGCGCCCGCCTGCGCCGGACGTAGACGAACGGCGCCAGCACCAACGCCGCCACCGCCGCGAACGGCAGCACCGCGCCCGCCACCACCGCCGCCACCCGCGCGCTCGACGTGAACGCTCGCCACCCGCCGCGCAGCCCGTCGCCGAACCCGGCGTTCGCGCCCCGAGCGGCCGGCGCGACGGCGGGCGAGAGCGTGACCGCCAGCGTCGCCAGCTCCGTATCCTCCCCGAGCGCGCGGCGCCGGGAGGCGAGGGACTCCAGCTCGCCCTCCCGCGTCGCCAGCTCGCTCTCCAACGCCGTGAGGTCGGCGACCGAGGCGGCCCTGCCGAGCAGCGACCGCAGCCGCGCGGCGCTCGCCCGCGCCGCCGCGAGCCGCCCGTCGACGTCGGCCACGTCCGCCGTCACGTCCTCGGTCCCGACGTGGCGCGCCGTCACCGTCCCGAGCCGCGCGACCGCGTCGGCCGTCGCGCTGAACCGCTGCGGCGGCACCCGCACCGTGACCGTCCCGCCGGCGTCCGTCGTGTCGGCGGACTGGACGTAGCCGCCCGCGCCTTCGGCCGCGGCCGTCACCGCCTGCCCCGCCGCCGCGACGTCCGTCACGCGGACCGTCATCGCGCCGGTGCGGATCACCGCACGGGCGAGGGCCGCGCCCTTCGGGAGGCGCGCGGGCCGCGCCGCCGCGCCCTTCTCGCCGCCCACCGCCACGGCGCCGGCCTCGGGCCGCGACCCCTTCGACGCGCTCCCCGACGAGCGGCTGCACCCGGCCGCCAGCGCCAGCAGCACCATCCCCATCGCGTACGCGGTCCTGCGCATCGCCCCACCCCTCGCCGGCTTTGTGACGGTCGCGCCAGCCTGTCGGCGCGCGACGACGGGGGCGGCACGGGATCATCACGATTCGTGAACGCCGACGGCACCGACCGCCACGTCGTGATCGTCGGCGGCGGCATCAGCGGCCTCGCCGCCGCGCATGCCGTCCGCGCCGCCCTCCCCGGCGTCCGCATCACCGTGGTCGAGGAGTCCGAACGTCTCGGCGGCGCGCTGCTCACCGGCGAGCTCGGCGGCGCGACCGTCGAGACCGGCGCCGACAACTGGCTGGCCCGTGTCCCCGAGGCGACCGGCCTGGCCGAGGCCGTCGGCCTCGGCGGCGAGCTGGTCGCACCCGCGACCGGCCGGGCCTGGGTCCTGGTCCGCGACCGGCTCCGGCCGCTGCCGGCCGGGACCGTGCGCGGCGTCCCCGCCCGCCTCGGCCCGCTCGCGCGCTCGCGCGTCCTCTCCCCGCGCGGCCTCGTTCGCGCGTCGGTGGAGCCGTGGCTCCCGGGCCGGCCGGTCACCGAGCCGGTCACCGTCGGCGACCTGGTCGCCCGCCGGCTCGGCCGCCAGGTCGTCGACCGGCTGGTCGACCCGCTGCTCGGCGGCGTGTACGCCGGCTCCGCGGACGCCCTCGACCTCGACGCCGCCGCGCCCGACCTCGCCGCCCTCGCCCGGTCGCGCCGCAGCCTGGTCCGCGCCGCCCGCGCCCGCGCCGCCGCGGCGACGCCCGACACCGCGCCGGTCTTCCTGACCGTCAACGGTGGCCTGTCCACCCTCGTCGCGGCGGTCGCGGCCGCCGCCCGCGTCGAGGTCCTCACCCGCACCCGCGCCGCCACCGTCGAACGCCTCTCCGGCGCGTTCCGCGTCACCCTCGCGGGCGGCCGCGCGCTGATCGCGGACGGCGTCGTCGTCGCGACCCCCGGCCGGTCCGCCGCCCGCCTGCTCGAGCTGGTCGCGCCCGCCGCCGCGCCGCCGCTACGCGACCTCGCGTACGCGTCCGTCGCGCTCGTCGGCCTCGCGTACCCGTCCGGCGCCCTCCGCCTCCCCGAGGGCTCGGGGGTCCTCGTGCCCGCCGGGCGGCGGCTGGTGAAGGCCGTGACGTTCTACAGCCAGAAGTGGCCGCGCAGCACCCTGCCCGGCACCACGCTGCTCCGCGCGTCGGTCGGTCGGGCGGGCGAGCCGGTCGATTTGGACGACGCCGAGCTGGTCGCCGCGGTCCACACCGAGCTCGGACAGTTGTTTAGCACAACTAAACAACCTGTCGACGCGTTCGTCGCGCGCTGGGACGACGCGCTGCCGCAGTACGCCCTCGGCCACCTCAGCCGCGTCGACGCGATCGAGGCGGCGGTTGGCGCGGTGCCGGGGCTCGCGGTCGCCGGGGCGGCGTACCGCGGGGTCGGTATCGCGGCCTGCGTGCGGTCCGGCAACGCCGCCGCGGCCCGCGTGGCGGCGCACGTGCGCGCTCGGGGATGATGGAGCCATGACGGAGAAGACGGCGCGCGAGCTGAACGACGAGATGCTCTACACGATGTACTCCGTGTTCCGGGCCCGCCCCGGTGGCGCGCGCGACGCCGCGGAGGTCGACGCGCTGTTCGAGGAGCTGGCGGCCAAGGACGTCTACACGCGCGGCACGTACGCGCTCTCCGGCTACCGCGCCGACGCCGACCTGCTCGTGTGGTGGACCTGCCCCGACCCCGACGTGCTCCAGTCCGCGTACACGCGGTTCCGGCAGACCGCGCTCGGCCGCGACCTGGAGCCGGTCTGGTCATCGGTCGCGCTGCACCGGCCGGCCGAGTTCAACAAGAGCCACATCCCCGCGTACGTCCGCCGCGAGGACCCCAAGCGCTACGTCTGCGTCTACCCGTTCGTGCGGTCGCTGGACTGGTACCTGCTCGACCCCGAGCAGCGCCGGGAGATGCTCGCCGAGCACGGCAAGATGGCGCGCGAGTACCCCGACGTCCGCTCCAACACCGTCGCCTGCTTCGCCCTCAACGACTACGAGTGGCTGCTGGCGTTCGAGGCCGACGACCTGCACCGGCTGGTCGACCTGATGCGGCACCTGCGCGGCGCGGAGGCGCGGCGGTACACGCGCGAGGAGACGCCGTTCTTCACCGGCGTGCGCCGCCCGCTCGCCGAGATCGTCGCCGACCTGCCTTGACCGAAGAACGCACCTACTCGGGCCGCAACGTCGGCCTCGCCATCGTCGTCGCCGCGATCGTGGTGTTCACCGCGCTGAACCTGTTCGCCCGCGCCATCCGCCACCACCCCGCCCCGGGTACGCCGGCGCCGACGGTCGTCACGACGACGCCGCATTAGGCTGCGGCGCATGGCTCCGTCGCCGTTCGTCGAGATCGAGGTCGAGACCCCCACGGGCATCCGCACCGTCAAGGTCACCAACCCCGACAAGGTCTACTTCTCGGCGCGCGGCGAGACCAAGCTCGACCTCGTCAACTACTACCTCGCGGTCGGCGACGGCGTCGTCCGCGCGCTCTACGAGCGCCCCACCGTCCTCAAGCGCCACCCCGACGGCGCGGAGGGCGAGGCGATCTACCAGAAGCGCGCGCCCGAGCACCGGCCGGACTGGATCGAGACGGCGCTGGTGGAGTTCCCCAGCGGGCGGCACGCGTACGAGCTCTGCCCGGTCGACGTCGCGCACGTCGCCTGGGCCGCCAACCTCGGCACCCTCGACTTCCACCCCTGGCCGAGCCGGCGCGGCGACACCGAGCACCCGGACGAGCTGCGGATCGACCTCGACCCGATGCCGGGGTCGACGTTCGAGATGGTGCGCGAGGTCGCGCAGGAGGTGCGCGCGCTGCTCGACGAGCTGCACCTCGTGTCCTGGCCGAAGACGACGGGCTCGAAGGGCCTGCACGTCTACGTGCGCATCCGGCCCGAGTGGTCGTTCCTCGACTGCCGCCACGCCGCGCTCGCCGTCGCCCGCGAGATGGAACGCCGCCGCCCCGACCTCGCCACCGCCAAGTGGTGGAAGGAGGAGCGCGGCGAGCGGGTGTTCGTCGACTTCAACCGGATGGCCCGCGACCAGACCATCGCCGGGGCGTACAGCGTCCGCGCGCGCCCCGATGCGCAGGTCTCCGCACCGTTGACGTGGGACGAGGTGGCGGACGCGACCAACGCCGACTTCACCATCGCGAACATGCCCGCCCGGTTCGCCGAGAAGGGCGACCTGCACGCCGGCATCGACGACGCGCCGATGAGCCTGGAGCCGTTGCTGGAGCTCTACGAACGCCACGGCGACGGCGACGCGCCGTACCCGCCGCAGTTCCCGAAGATGGAGGGCGAGCCGAAGCGCGTGCAGCCGAGCCGCGACACCGACCGCAAGAAGGCCGAGTGACCGAGTTCGCGGCCGGCACCGCCGTCGCGCGGACCGCCGACGGCACCTACGCCGCCGAGATCAGCCCGGACTGGTGGGTGTTCACCGGGCCCAACGGCGGCTACGTCGCGTCGATCGTCCTGCGCGCCATGACCGAGACGGTCGCCGAGCCGCAGCGCGCCGCCCGCAGCCTGACCGTCCACTACCTGCGCCCCGCCAAGGCCGGCGCCGCCGAGGTCCGCACCGACGTCGCGCGGGCCGGGCGGAGCCTCACCACCGTCACGGCGGAGCTGCACCAGGCGGGGGAGCGCGTCGCCATCGCGACGGCGGCGTTCGCGACGGCGCGCGAGGGCGGCTGGGCGTTCCACGACGCGGTCGCGCCGGACGTGCCGAAGCCAGGCGACCTGGTCACGGCGGCGCTGCCGGACCGGGTCGCGCCGCCGATCTCGCACCGGTTCGAGTACCGGCCGGTCACGACGCGACCGCTGTTCCAGGGCGCCGAACGCGCGGACGTCGTGGCGTGGCAGCGGCTGCGCGAGCCGGCGCCGTTCGACCCGGTCCTGCTCGCGACCGTCAGCGACGCCCACGCGCCCGCGGTCTTCGTCAAGGCGACGGCCCCGCTGGCGACCGTGACCGTCGACCTCACCGTGCACTTCCGCAGCCCCGCCGCGGCAGGTCACGCGGACGGCTGGTGCCTCGGCGCGTTCCGCTCGACGGTCGCGACCGACGGCTACATCGAGGAAGACGGCGAGATGTACGGCGAGGACGGCACGCTGCTCGCGCAGTCCCGCCAGCTCGCGGTGCTGATGCCGATGCGCGCGTAACGCAACCGCGGGCCGCCGGGCCGCGTCTGACCGGCATGCGTACCCGGGGCACGGCCACCGTGCTCGGCGGCCTCGCGGTCGCGGCGGCACTGCAGGCGTACGCCGCGCCGCCGGCCGCCGCCTGCAGCTGCGCGACCCGTGGCGAGACCGACCTGCTCGCCTCCGCCGACGCGGTGTTCGTCGGCCGGATCGCCTCGGAACGCGCCGCCGGCCGCGAGGTCGTCTGGACGTTCGCCGTCGACGCGGTGGTGAAGGGCAGGGTCGCCGCGCGGCAGACGGTGCGGAGCTCGGCCTTCGGGTCGAGCTGCGGCGCGGAGCTGCTGAACCACACCAGGTACCTCGTGTTCGCGGACGTCCGCGACGACGGCACCGTCGAGACCGGGCTCTGCTCGGGCAACCGCCGGGTCGCGGACGACTACGCGCCGACCAACGAGCCGACCGCGCAGCCCCAGCGCCCCAGCGGCCGGAATGGCGTTCCCTGGCCGTTCGTCCTCGTGGCCGCCGCCGCGGGCGCCGCGGCCACCTTCGCGGTCCGGCGCCGTCAGGCGCCGAAGATCGACGACAGCTCGTAGGGCGCCACGACCTCGAGCTGTTCGTACGTGCACTCCCGCGGCAGCTTGTCCGGCCGCCACCGCTGGAAGTGCGCGGTGTGCCGGAACCGCGTCCCCTCCATGTGCTCGTACGTCACCTCCAGCACCCGCTCCGGCCGCAGCGGCTCCCAGGACAGGTCCTTCTTGGCGTTCCACCGGCTCACCGCGCCCGGCATCCGCCCGCTGTCGTCGGTCGCCGAGGCCCAGCCCGCCCAGGGGTGTCCCGCCAGCGCGTCGGCGCGCAACGGCGCCAGCTCCTCGACCAGCTCGGCCCGCCGCGCGTTCGTGAACGACGCCGCCACCCCGACGTGCTGCAACGCACCGGAGTCGTCGTAGATCCCGAGCAGCAACGACCCCACGATCGGCCCGGTCTTGTGCCACCGGAACCCGGCGAGGACGACGTCGGCCGTACGCGAGTGCTTGACCTTGAGCATCACGCGCTCGTCCTCGCGGTACGCCAGGTCCAGCGGCTTCGCGACGACGCCGTCGAGCCCGGCGCCCTCGAACCGCGAGAACCAGTCGTTCGCCTCGGCCTCGTCCCTCGTCGCGGGCGTCAGGTGCACCGGGGGAGCGACGCCCGCGAGCATCGCTTCGAGCCGCGCGCGCCGTTCGCCCAGCGGCAGCGCCCGCAGGTCGGCGTCGCCCAGCGCGAGCAGGTCGAACGCCACGAACGACGCCGGCGTCTCGGCCGCGAGCCGGCGCACCCGCGAGTCGGCCGGGTGGATGCGCTGCTGCAACGCCTCGAAGTCCAGGCCGCGCGGGCCCGCGATGACGATCTCGCCGTCGACCACGCACCGCTCGGGCAGCGCGGCGCGGACGGCGTCGACGACCTCGGGGAAGTAGCGGGTCAGCGGGCGCTCGTTGCGCGACCCGAGCTCGACCTCGTCGCCGTCGCGAAAGACCAGCGTCCGGAAGCCGTCCCACTTCGGCTCGTAGAGGAAGCCCGCGGCATGGGCGCTCTGCGGGGGCAGCGTCCTGGTCGCCTTCGCGAGCATCGGCTTGACGGGGGGCATCACGGGAAGGTCCACGGTCGCATCGTGCCCCATGCCGTGCGGGAGGCATCCGGACCGGCCCGCAGGAACCGCGAAAGAAATACCGAAGGACTCGGCCCGCTCCGCCGTACACCAACGGGGGGCCCGGGTGTGGGGTGACACGAGGCGAGGGGCAGGGGGCGAACAGAGGGGTGGACTCCGCCGAGCGGCGACGCCGCTGGCAGGTCGTGCTGCCGCACCGTCAGTACCTGGTACGGATCGCGGTCAGCCGCGGCATGTCCCGCGACGATGCGGAGGACTGCGCGCAGGAGGCGATGGTCCGCTGCGTGGGCTTCGCCAACCTCGACGAGACCCGGGTCGTGGAGTTCCTGGCAACGACGACCGCACGGCTCTGCGTCGACCGGCACCGGCTGCACGTGCGCGACGCCAAGGTCGGCGTACGGCTCGTCCCCTGGTACGTGGACGAGCCGTCGCCGGAGGAGGCCACCTGTGACCGCAGCGAGGCGTCCTGGGTCGCGTCGCACGTCGCGGCGCTGCCCGAGTCGCAGCGCGCGGCGCTCACCGCGAAGGCCGACGGGCTGACCTGCCAGGAGATCGCGGCCCGGATGGGGCTGTCGTACAAGGCCGTCGAGTCGTTGCTGTCGCGGGCGCGGGCCTACGTCCGGGCCGCCGTCGCGACCGCGTGGGTGCTCGTCGCCCGCGCGCGGCGGCGCGGCCTCGACCTGCCGGAGGGCGTCCCGGCGATGACGATGGCGGCGCTCGTGACGGTGGCCGCGTTCGTCCCCGGCGGCCCGGTGAGCCCGGCTGGCAACGCCGCCACGCCGGCCCCCAGCCGTGCCCGCGCGGCCGTGGCCGCCGCGCCGGCGCCGGTACGGCCCGTCGCCCCGCCGGCCCAGGGGCGCCCGCGCGTCCATCCCGCAGGCGTGCGGCCGTCCGTCGCCCCGCCGCCGTACGTCGCGGCCCTGACCGCATCGCCGGTCCTGCCGATCCCCGCGCCGGCGGTGCCGACGGACCCGTGCGACGCGCGGGTACCCCACGTCGACGCCTGCGTCCCGGTCAACAGCTACCGGCCCGGCGACGGTCTCCAGGACTGCCTCGCCGACGGCGTGCAGGTCACGCCGCGCGGCGTCGTGTGCCGCCCTTCCTGAACCCCGAAGAAAGGACCTCCCGATGCGTTTCACCGGTCGTCTCATGCTGCTCGCGGTCGCCGTCCCGGCGCTGACGCTCCCGGCCGCGGCGTCGGCCGGGTGCCCGACGACCGTCTGCGTCACCCCGCCCGACGCCCGTTCGGTGCTCACCGCCGTCGAGGGCGGCGACGGTTCCGGTGTGCTGTGCGCGTACGTCAAGCTGACCGGTGCCCCGCCGCACGGCTGGAGCGGCGGGAGCGGCGGCGCCCCGTACGTCTTCACCCAGACCCGCAAGTGGGGCGACGACTACCCGAACGACTGGGACGTCCAGGCCTGCGCGCCCGCCTGCCCGACGGTCCCGACGTCGCTCGAGACCGTGTCCTGCGGCAGCGTCGAGCAGGTGGGCTGACGGGGTCAGAAGTCGTTGCCGCCGGCGGCCGTGGCGTAGCCGCCCGCGGTGTGCACGTGCACGAAGATGTAGCAGAGCTCGCCCGGGGTCTGGCCGAACGTCGTCGTCCCCTCGGTGGAGCGGGTCGCGACGAAGAACGCGCCGTCCTGGACGAACCCGCAGAGCGCCCACGCCTCCGTGTCGCCGCTGGCGTTGGACAGCGTCAGGAACCCCTGCGTCGTGACGGCGGGGTAGCTGCACGAGGCCGACCCGACCGTGTCGCGCGACACCTGGCAGCCGAACACCTCCACGGCGTGGGCAGGCGCTGCGAGCGCACCGGCGGCGAGGGCGAGGACGGGGGCGAGCAGAAACGTGCGGCGCATGGGGTTCCCTCCCTGGTGGGGCGTGGCTAGAGGACCGAGCCGGCCGTGTACGAGGCGCTGACGTCCTCGCTGAGCAGGATGAACTCGACGTCGCAGAGCTCCCCCGGGATCTGGTTGTAGTCGATCGAGCCGGTCTGCCCGACCCAGCCGCCGGAGCCCGAGACCTCGCAGTTGACCATCACCTGGGCGTCGTACGGGATGTCGCTGACCAGCGTGAGGCGGCCGTGCGTGGAGGTCGCGACGTACGTGCAGTAGAAGTCACCGCTGCCGTACCACGAGCCGCCGCAGGCCAGCAGTGTCGTCCCCGCGTGCGCGGTTGCGGCCGGTACGGCGACGAGTCCGGCAGTGGCCAGAACGGTCGTGAGGGCGGTCATCAGTCGGCGCATGGTCTCTCCCTGAGCGGCTGGGTGAACGGGATCGGACGGTGCTGCGAGGCCCTACAGGACGGAGCCGCCCCAGACGTCGCCGGTTCCTGACGTCGTCTCGACGACCATCGTGACGTGGCACAGGTCGCCGGGGATCTGGGCGAAGTCGGCGCTGCCGCTGTGGTCCTGGCGCACCCCCGGCGAGTGGTCGCACCCGATGAACCCGATGATGTAGCCCTCGACCTCGTTCACGACGATGCGGCCGTGCGTCGACGCCGCGACGTAGAAGCAGCGGGTCGTCGCGTCGCCGCCCTCCTGCCGCGCGCTGCAGCCGAACAGGTCGGCGGCCTGGGCCTGGGACGGGACGGCGACGCTGCCCATGGCGAGGACGGCGAGCAGAACGGCACTGGCGGAACGGCGCATGGGGGCCTCCAGCGGTAGGGGCGGTGGGACCGAGGTCGGCACGGTACACAGCAGGCAGACCGCCGTCTACGGGGGTTGGCACGCGAAGCCCGGCACGACGCCTCGGGAACGCCCTACGCTGCAACGCATGACGGGGCTGTTCCGGCGGCTGCTGGGGAAGGGGGACGGCGGCGCGCTGCCCGAGGAGCCGCCGTACGACCCCCGCCCGGCCGAGGCGGCGTACCGCAGGCTGCTCGAGCTGGCCCAGGAGCTCCGCGTCGCGACGGCGGCGATCAGCGCCGCGCAGGGTCGGCTGGAGATGCGCGAGGCGCAGCTGCGCAGGTCGGTGGAGACGTACGAGCGCATCGCGCAGGAGGCGGTCGCGCACGGCCGCGCGATCCAGGCCGAGAGCGCGCTGGCGAGCGGCGAGACGGCGGTGGCGACGCTCGCCGCGCTCGAGCAGCAGGCCGGCGAGCTGGCGCACGAGCGCGCCGAGCTGGAACGCGCCGTCGCCGGCCTCGAGGCCGAGGCGGCGGGGCTGCGCGCGCGGCTCGACGCGGCCGGCACGGCGCGGGCGGTGTCGGGCGCGCGGGCGCGGCTGCAGGAGAGCGGGGCGGCGCTCGCCGGGCACCGGGGGACCCTCGCCGACGTGGTGCGTGCGGCGGAGGACGAGGCGCTGCGGCTGGAGGGCCGGGCGCGCGGCCTGGCCGAATTGCACGGGCAGACGTACGGCACCGAGCAACAATCTCCGTAAAGAATCCGCAAAATGGAGGTCGCAAGAGCAAAACCTCTCTTGTGCCCTCGACATAACGCCCTACAGTCGACACTGCAATGGCAGAGACAGGGAGAACGGCGTCAGTGGCGGACCACGCGATGATCGGCAAGATCGGCCGCGTCACCGGCACCATCTCACCAGGACACGTGGGAGAGGTCATGGTCGGCGTCCGAGGCGGCAGCGAGGCGTTCCACGCCTACGCCACCGACCCCGGCGACACCATCGCCTCGGGTACCCGCGTCGTCGTGGTCGAGTACTTCCCCCCACGGTCCGTGGTCGTCTCGCCGGCTTAGCCGTCTCGTCCCCAGAGGGGGGAACCGCAATGCCGTTCATCCTGGTGCTGGCCCTCGGCATCGTCGCCGCGCTCGTCCTGCTCCTGCTGCTCTTCCGCGCCTGCTGGCGCGTCGCCGAGCCGAACGAAGCGCTCATCATCTCCGGCCTGCGCGAGAACCAGACGCCGGACGGGATCAGCGAGAGCCTCGGCTTCAAGATCGTGACCGGTAAGGGCACGCTGGTCATCCCCGGCGTGCAGACCGTCCGCCGCCTGAGCCTCGACCTGCGCGAGACCGAGCTGGCGATCGACTGCGTGACGCACCAGGGCATCCCGCTCGGCATCCGCGGCGTCGTCATCTTCAAGGTCGGCGACGACTTCGCGTCGATCGCGAACGCCGCCCGCCGCTTCCTCGACCAGCAGGAGCAGA
>JAVEEC010000073.1 GCA_030840645.1 Frankiaceae bacterium | reverse complement strand
GATCTGCTGCGCGACGCCCAGCACGGCGCCTCGCGGCGTTGTCGTCGGCGCCGAGAGCGCTGCTCTCGACCCCTCCTCCGCCTGGCGATGCACCGCCCTGGACGCCGCTCGCGACGATCGCGGACTGGGAGACACGCCCTAGACTGACGACCCGTGACGACCGCGCCCGTGACCACCCGCCCGCGTCCGGTTCCCGACGCCGAGCGGGTGGACGTGACGGTCGTGCTGCCCTGCTACAACGAGGTCGGCCACGTCGTCGCGGAGATCGAGCGGATCAGCGCCGCGCTGGACGCGAGCGGCTACACCTACGACCTCGACGCGTACGACGACCGCTCCAGCGACGGCACCCGCGAGCTGCTCGCCGAGGTGGCGGCGTCCGGCCGGTTCCCGCGGCTGCGCTACTTCCCGCGCGCCCGCAACGGCGGCTCCGGCACGATCCGGCGCATCGGCAGCAGGGACGCCCGCGGCGAGTACGTCGTGTGGACCGACGCCGACATGACATACCCGAACGACCGCATCCCGGAGTTCGTCGACCTGCTCGCCAACGACGACGCGTACGACCAGGTCGTCGGCGCGCGGACGACCGAGGAGGGGACGTACAAGCTGCTCCGCGTCCCCGCGAAGTGGGCGATCCGCAAGATCGCCGAACGCCTCACCGGCATGCGGATCCCGGACCTCAACTCGGGGCTGCGGGCGTTCCGCCGCGACGTGTCGCTGCCATACCTGTCGCTGCTGCCGCCGGGGTTCTCCTGCGTGACGACGCTGACCGTGTCGTTCCTCGCGAACGGCCACGACGTGCGGTACGTCCCCATCGACTACGCGAAGCGCGCGGGCCGGTCGAAGTTCCACTTCACGAAGGACGCCTACCGCTACATCCTCCAGGTGCTGCGGATGGTCATGTACTTCAACCCCCTCAAGGTGCTGATGCCGCTCGCGCTGTGGATCCTCGCGGTCGGCTCGCTGAAGCTCGGCTACGACCTGGTCTGGCACCACTTCCGGGTCACCGGCAGCACGCTGCTGACGATGGTGACCGGCTTCCAGATCGCGGCGCTCGCGCTGATCGCCGACCTCATCGTGCGTTCCCGCGCGCAACGGTGACGGCCGAGGCCGCGACCGGCAGGCGGCCGTGGCGTCCGGTCCTGCGGGTCGCGTTCGCGGTGCTGTCTATCGGCGCGCTGGTCGCGGCGACGGTGGCGCAGTGGCCGAACGTCAGGGAGACCGTCGACGCGGTGTCCTGGGGGGCGCTCGTCACGGCGTTCGCCGCGACGACCGCGGGGGTGCTCTGCGCGCTGCTCTCGTGGCGGGCGGTCCTCGCGGACCTCGGGTCGCCGTTGCGGATCCGGTACGCGGTCGGCGTGTTCGGCATCGGCCAGCTCGGCAAGTACCTGCCCGGCAGCCTCTGGCCGGTCGTCGCGCAGATGGAGCTCGGCCGCGAGCACGGCGTGCCGCGCAAGCGGTCCGGCGTCGCCGCGCTGCTCGTCATGGTGGTGTCGCTGACGGCGGCGGGGCTGGTGTCGGCGGCGACGCTGCCGTTCGCCGCGCGGGGCTCGCTGGGGCCGTACCGACCGGTGTTCGTCCTACCCGCGGCGGGTCTCGTGCTGCTGCACCCCGCCGTCTTCAACGCCGTCACGGCGCGCGGGCTGCGGCTGCTGCGGCGGGCACCGCTGGAGCGCGGCCTCTCGCCGCGCGGGACGGCGACAGCGCTCGCCTGGGCGCTCGCCCAGTGGCTCTGCTGGGGGGTGGCGGTCTGGGCGCTCGCGCGCGGGCTGCCCGACGCGCACGGACCGCTGCTCGCGCTCTCCGTGGGCGCGTACGCGCTGGCCTGGTCGGCGGGGTTCCTCTTCCTCGTCGCGCCCGCCGGCGCGGGCGTCCGCGAGGGGGCCCTCGTGCTGCTGCTGGGGCCTTCGCTGGGCACGGCGGAGGCGCTCGGCGTCGCGCTGCTGGTCCGGCTGCTGACGACCGGCTCCGACCTGCTCTGGGGGGCGGTGGCGTTCGCCGAGGGGGGGCACCGCTGGCTCGGCAGGCGGGCCGAAGGGCGCCGCAACGCCGTGTGACGGTTGTGACGGGTGGGGCGTTCGGGTCAAGATGTCCGGAGATCGCGCCGACGTAACCGAAGTACGTTGGCAGCCGGGGCCGGACCGGCCGCAGACGCGAGGAGGCCCGATGCGCGGACCGCGCGCGTTCCGCGGCGCTCTCGTGACCGCGCTGCTCGCCGCACCGCTCGCCGTCCTCCCCGCGACGCCGGCCCTGGCCGACGAGGTCTACCCCCGGCCGGCGAACGGCGTCTTCGAGGTCGAGGGGCACGGCTGGGGCCACGGCCACGGCCTGAGCCAGTGGGGCGCCGAGGGCGCCGCACGCAAGGGCGTCCCGTACACCACGATCCTCAACACGTACTACCCCAGCACCGTCCAGCAGGTCGCCGCCGTGCGCGCCATCCGGGTGCTGATCAACGAGGACGACCACACCGACCTCCACGTCCGCGCCGCCTCCGGCCTCGCCGTCCGCGACCTCGCGACCAACACCCGCTACGCCCTGCCCGCCGGCCCGACCCGCTGGCGGGTCGTCGCCGACAGCGCGGGCCAGCACGTGCAGTCGTACGGCTCGGCCTGGTCGCACTGGTCGACCGGCGGCAAGTCGGCGTTCACCGGGCCGCTGCAGTTCGAGGGGCCCGCGGCGAACCGCCTCTACCTCCCCGACGGCACCGCGCGCGACTACCGCGGCACCCTCCGCGCGGTCCGCACCGGGACCGCGACGATCAACGTCGTCAACGTCCTCGACCTCGAGGCGTACCTCTACGGCGTCGTGCCGCGCGAGTCGTCGTCGTACTTCAAGCCGGAGGCGTTGAAGGCGCAGTCCGTCGCCGCGCGCTCCTACGCGACGTACGGTATCGACCACCCGAAGTCGTCGTCGTACGACATCTGCTCGACCACGTCCTGCCAGGTCTACGGCGGCATGCGGCTGGTGACCGCGAGCGGCTCGACCATCGAGCTGGAGACCGCCGCGACGAACGCCGCGGTCAACGCCACCGCCCGCACCATCAGGACGTACGGCGGGAAGGCGATCTTCGCGGAGTTCTCCTCGTCGAACGGCGGGTTCTCCGTCGCGACGAACCACCCGTACCTGCAGGCGAAGGCCGACGCGTGGGACGCGATCGCGTCGCCGCACCACGACTGGGACGCGCAGGTCACGGCCGCGCAGCTCGAAGCCCGCTACCCCGCGGTCGGCCGGCTGCTCCGCATCCGCGTGACTAAGCGCGACGGCAACGGCGCGTGGGGCGGCCGGGTCAAGACCGTTCTCCTCGAAGGCGTCGACAAGGCGGGCAAGGCGACCACCGTCACGACGACGGGCGGCGGCGTCTACAGCGCGAACACCTGGCCGCGTTCGGCGAACGGCCTGCGCGGCTCGTGGTGGCGCGTCATCCCGTCGTACGCCTCGACCGTCGTCTCGCGCTCCGCGGTGCCTTCGCTGGTCCGCCCGCCCGGCGTCGCCAAGGGCGACGTCGTCGCGACCGTTCGCAACTCAGGACCCGCGCCGTGGCCGGTGTCCGGCCTGCACCTCGCGGTCGCGTCGCCGCTCGGCGCGGCCGACCCGCTGGCGGGCGGCAGCACGCGGCCCGGCGTCTTCGTCGCCAACCTCAGCCGCTCCGGCGCGTCGACCATCGAGCCGAACGAGGTCGCGAAGTTCGTCGTCCACCTCGACGCCGCGCGCGTGAACACGGGGACGTATGCCAAGTCCTACGTCGTCCGGCTGGCGACGGGCGAGGCGTTCGGCGCGGCCGTGAAGTGGTCGGTCCCCGTCGTCGACCCGCGCTTCTCATCGGCGCTGGCCGGCGTCACGCCGGTGTCCTCGTCGCCGGGCCCGAGCGGTGCCGACGCGCCGCCCGCGGTCTGGCCGAACCGCACGGTCGTGCTGCCGCGCAACGGTTCCGTGACGATGAAGGTCCGCATCAAGAACACGAGCAACGTCCCGTGGCCGCTGAACAAGGGCGTCCGCCTCAACACGTCCGACGCCCGTAGCCACGCGAGCCCGTCGAAGGGCGCGTCCTGGCTCAGCCCGTCCGTCGTCGGCCCGGTCACCTCCGTCGAGGGTGCCCCGTCCGCGACCGCTGTGGCGCCCGGTCAGGTCGGCGTGTTCCCGCTGACGCTGTACGGCAACGGGCTCGGCGTCGGCGTGACCACGGAGTCGTTCGAGGCGGCGTACGCGCCGTACCACTGGCTCGACGGCGGCAAGGTCACGCTGTACGTCGTCCGGGTCGACACCGCGGTCGCCCGGGTCGCCGGACTGCACGCGGGGCTCGCGCCGAAGACGTCGCTGCTCGCGTACCCGGGCGACCGCCGGTCGCTCGTCATCCGCCTGCGCAACCTCGGCGGCCAGGCCTGGCCGGTCAACGGCGCCGACGTCATCATGACGGCCGACCCGGCCGGTCGCGCGGACGCGCTGCGCACCCCGGCCTGGCTCTCGGCGACGAAGGCGACGCGGCTGTTCCGCAACTACTCCCGTCCCGGCACGAGCGCCGTGTACCCGGGCGAGATCGGCGAGTACGTCGTACCGATCGACCCGACGAACCGCGCGGCGGGCACGTACAGGGAGTTCTTCCAGGCGACGTCGGGCAACACGCGGTTCGGCCCGGTCGTCGGGACGACCGCGTCGGTCGCGGCCGCGACGTTCACCGGGACGCTGACGCGCAACAGCACAGGGGTCGTCGTGCCGAAGGGCGGCGTGGCGACGTACACGATCGACCTCAAGAACACCGGCAACGTCACGTGGACCGTCGGCGGCAACGTCGTGCTCTCGGCCGGCGCCTCGAAGTCGGCGACGCCGACCTGGCGGTCGCCGTCGCGGCCGGCCGCTGTCGGCGGCAACCTCTCGCGGAAGAACGCGACGACGATCCGGCCGGGCGAGATCGCCAGGTTCACGTTCACGATCGGCGCGAACGGGCGGGCGCCCGGGACGTACCACGAGACGTTCGGCGCGGGCTGGGAGACGTGGCGTGCGATGGTTCTCTCCGTGCCCGTGACGTACACGATCCGCTGACGTACCCGCGATGACGCGGGTCGGCTTCCTCGTCGAGCAGTGCCTGGCGCCGGTCCCCGGAGGGACCGCGCGGTACTCGCGCGAGCTGGCGGCGGCCCTCGCCGCGACCGCGCCCGAGGGGTATGCGGTCGAGGGGTGGACGGCGTTGCACGCCTCCGCCGCGGCGGCCGTCGTGCCGGGCGTCGCGGGCCCGCACCGGCTGCCGTTGGGCCGCCGCGCGCTGATCGCGGCATGGGAACGCGGGGTCGGCCCAGTACCGCGCGCCGACGTCGTGCACGCGCCGACGCTGCTCGTGCCGCCGCGGCGGGCGACCCCGCTGGTCGCGACGATCCACGACGCCGTTCCGTGGACCCACCCGGAGACGCTGACCCAGCGCGGGGTCGCGTGGCACCGGCGGATGGGCATGCGCGTCGCCGCGTCGGCCGACCTCGTCATCGTGCCGACGAACGCCGTCGCTGACGAGCTGGCGGAGTTCTTGGACCTGGGGGACCGCGTCCGCGTCATCGGCGAGGGCGCGGACTCGCTCGCGGTCCCGCCCGACGCCGCCGAACGCCGCGCGGCGCTCGGCCTCGACGGGCCCTACCTGTTCAGCCTGGCGACGCTGGAGCCGCGCAAGGGGCTCGACCTCGCGCTGTCCGCACTGGCCGAGGCGGCGGCGCCGGACGTGCCGCTGGTCGTCGTCGGCCAGCAGGGCTGGGGCGGCGTCGACCTCGACGCATCGGCGGCGGCGTTGGGGCTCCAGCCGTCGCGCGTCCGCGCGCTCGGGCGCGTCTCCGACGAGGACCTGGCGGCGGTGTTCAGCGGCGCGCTCGCGCTGGTCGCGCCGTCGCGCGCGGAGGGGTTCGGGCTGCCGGTCGCGGAGGCGATGGCGCTCGGTGTCCCCGTCGTCTGCTCCGACGCGCCCGCGCTGGTCGAGGTCACCGGCGGCGCGGCGCTGACCGTGCCGGTCGGGGACGTGGTCAGCCTCACCGAGGCGTTGCAGGAGATCGTCGCCGACGAGGCGCTGCGTGCGCGGCTCGCGGCGGCCGGCCGGGCGCGCGCGGCCGGGATGACGTGGCGGTACGCCGCCGAGGCGACCTGGGCGGCGTACCGCGAAGTGCTCTGATCCTCAGCCGTCGGCCGCGGCTCGCAGCGCCGCGAGGTCGAGCTTGCGCATCCCGAGCATCGCCTTCATGGCGCGCTCCGCCCGGGTCCGGTCGGGGTCGGCGAACAGTGCGGCCATGCCGGTCGGGACGACCTGCCACGACAGGCCGTACCGGTCCTTGAGCCACCCGCACTGCGACTCCTCGCCGCCGTCGGTCAGCCGCTCCCAGTAGTAGTCGACGTCGTCCTGGGTCTCGCACTCGATCTCGAACGACACCGCCTCGTCGAACGTGAACTCGGGACCGCCGTTGATGCCGGTGAACCGCTGGCCGTCGAGCTCGAACTCCACGGTCAGCACCATGCCGGCCTCGCGCGGACCCCCCTCGGGGTAGTGCGTGACGTTGACGATCCGGGAGTTCTTGAAGACCGAGACGTAGAAGTTCGCGGCCTCCTCGGCCTGGGTGTCGAACCACAGGTTCGGGGTGATCTTCGGCATCGTGCTGTCCTCTCGTAGGGCGGACCGTCCTGGCGGGGCCTGGTCGATACCCCTACTATTCCGGCAGTTCGCGCGGCCAGCAGGGCTGCGGGGGATACGGGGAGGCTCTGTGAACATATCCATCAAGCGTGCGTTCGTCCTGGGTACGGCGGCCATCGGCCTCACGGTCGGCGGGTTCGGCGCCGGTGCCGCGCGGGCCGACTACCACGGGTGCAACGACGACGTCCTCGTGTCGGTGGCCGGCGAGCAGATCAGGCTGGGCGTTGCCCCGGAGCTCGGCCAGCCAGGCCGGCCCGTCTGGCTCTGGGTCTGCACCGACGAAGGCAGCGTTGCCGGCGCCAACTCCGTGGGGACCGCCGGCTACGTGACCAGGAACGGCGACCCGGCGTACCTCGAGCACATCGTGGTCTGCCCGGACTACGAGGGGTGCAGCCAGTACTTCGTCGGGGCCGCCCTGCATCCGCCGCAGGCAGGCGCGTACGGCGTGCGGCCCTGCGTGAGCCCGGTCACGGCCGAGGACGCCCTCTGCGTCTCGGTCGGCGTGACGCCGGGCTCGGTGCCCGTGACGCCGTCGGTGCAGACCTCGTGCCAGATCAACGTCGCGGGCACCTGTGCGTACCCGGACGTCACGGTGCGGACCGGCGGCACGGCGCTGACGGTGTACGTCGGCGGCTCCCCGACGGACGTGAACGTGCCCGTCTGGTGCATCCGGACCTACCCGATCCTCACCGTGATCCCCGGTTCCGGCTGCTAGTGGCGCGCCGGGGGGTGCTCCGGCTCGGTCTGGACGTGCGCCATGATGCGGGCGTGCGGATCGAGCCGTTGGGTCGGGAGTGGTACGACGCCGCCGTCGCGCTGTGGCACGAGACCGGCCTGACCCGGCCGTGGAACGACCCCGACGCGGACCTGCGCCGTGCGCTGGCCGGCCCGTCGTCGACCGTGCTCGGGGCGTTCGACGGCGGCGTCCTGACCGGCACCGCGATGGTCGGCCACGACGGCCACCGGGGCTGGGTCTACTACCTCGGCGTCGCGCCGGCCGCGCGGCGGCGCGGGGTCGGGAGCGCGCTGATGCGGGCCGCCGAGGCGTGGGTGCTGGAGCGGGACGTGCCGGTCGTCAACCTGATGATCCGGTCCGGCAACGACGCCGCCGTCGCGTTCTACGCGACCCTCGGCTACGAGGTCGGCGACATCACGACCATGGGGCGGCGCCTGGACGGCACCGTCCGTGGCCGCGAGGGCGAGAGGCGGGAATGACGGCGGGAGAGCGTTCTGGGGCATAGGCTGGGGGGCAGCGGAACGTCCGCCGGAACAGGAGCCGTCCCAGTGCCCCCCCGCGTGCTCGTCGACGCCACAGCGGTACCAGCCGACCGTGGCGGAGTCGGTCGTTACGTCGACGGCCTGATCGCGGCGCTGGACGAGGCGGACGCCGACCTCGCCATCGTCTGCCAGCGGGCGGACGCCGACCGGTACGGCCGCAGCGCTCCCAGCGCGCGGATCGTCGCCGGACCGGCCGCCATCGCGCACCGCCCCGCCCGGCTCGCCTGGGAGCAGACCGGGCTGCCGATCGTCGCCCAGCAGGTGCAGGCCGACGTCATCCACTCGCCGCACTACACGCTGCCGCTGCGGGCGGGCCGCCCGGTCGTCGTGACGTTGCACGACGCGACGTTCTTCACCGAGCCGGAGCTGCACACCGCGGTCAAGGGGTCGTTCTTCCGCTCCGCGATCCGCACGGCGGTCCGGCGCTCGGCGCGCTGCATCGTTCCTTCGAAGGCCACCCGCGACGAGATGATCCGCGTGGTCGAGGCCGACCCGACGCGGCTCGACGTGGCCTACCACGGCGTCGACTCCGCGCAGTTCCACCCGCCGTCCGAGGCGGAGACCGCGCGGGTGAGGGGGCGGCTCGGGCTGTCCGGGGAGTACGTCGCGTTCCTCGGCATGCTCGAACCCCGCAAGAACGTCCCCGCCCTCGTCCGCGCCTGGATCGCGACCTGCGAGGGCCGCGAGGACCCGCCCGCGCTCGTCCTCGCCGGCGGCGCCGGCTGGGACGAGGAGGTCGACGCGGCCGTCGCCGAGGTCCCGCCGCACCTGCGCTGCCTGCGCCCTGGGTACCTGCCGATCCGCGACCTGCCGGCGTTCCTCGGCGGGGCCGAGGTGGTCGCGTACCCGAGCCACGGCGAGGGGTTCGGCCTGCCGGTGCTGGAGGCGATGGCCTGCGGCGCACCCGTTCTCACGACGCCACGCCTGTCGCTGCCGGAGGTCGGCGGCGACGCCGTCGCGTACACCGAGCCCGACATCGCGTCGATCGCCACGGCGTTGGGCGGGCTGATCGACGACCCCGAACGCCGCCGCCGGCTCGGCGAGGCCGGCCTGGCCCGCAGTCGCGAGTTCACCTGGGCGGCCAGCGCCGAGGCGCACCTCGCGAGCTACGCGCGCGCCGTCGCGGAGTGAGCGCGGAAGCCCTCCGCGTCGTCGTGGTCACGTACTGGCCCGGCGACGCCCTGCGGGCGTTCCTCGACTCGCTGGACGTCGCGACGGTGCGCGAGACGCAGGTGGTCCTCGCCGACAACGGCTCGGGCGACGGCGTCACCGAGGCCGCCGCGGAGACGCGGCCGAACGTCACGCTGGTCCGCACCGGCGGCAACCTCGGCTACGGCTGCGCCGCCAACGTCGGCGCGTCCGCCGGTGCGCCCGAGGGGGAGTGGCTGGTCGTCGCGAACCCCGACATCACCTGGCACGCGGGCTCGCTGGACGAGCTGCTGAAGGCGACAGAACGCTGGCCCCAGGCGGCGGCGTTCGGCCCGGCGATCCTCACGCCGCAGGGCGACCTGTACCCGAGCGCCCGCGGCTTCCCGTCGCTCGGGCGCGGCATCGGGCACGCGCTGTTCGGCTGGTGGTGGCCGCGCAACCCGTGGACGCGCGCGTACCGCCGGGAGGCCGGCGGCCCGACCGAGGCGCCGGCCGGCTGGCTCTCCGGGTCCTGCCTTCTGCTGCGGCGCAGCGCGTACGACGCGGTCGGCGGCTTCGACCCCGCGTACTTCATGTACTTCGAGGACCTCGACCTCGCGCGCCGCCTCGCCGACGCGGGGTGGCAGTCGGTGTACGTCCCTTCGGCGGTCGTCGAGCACACCGGCGCGCACTCGACGCGCCGGTCCCGCCGCGCGATGCTGCGCGCTCATCACGCGAGCGCGTACCGGTACCTCGCCGGGCAGTACCGCGGCCCGCTCTGGCTGCCCGTCCGGCTGGTCCTGCGGCTCGGCCTCGCGGCGCGCTACCTCACGTCCTTGGTCGTCGCCGGGGTAGGGGAGGGCGCGAAGCCGACCAGGTCCGGCGCGGTCCTGGACAGGAGGGCGTAGGTGGACGCGGTGCTGCTGGTCGGCGGCCAGGGCACGCGGCTGCGCCCGCTCACGGTGACGACGCCGAAGCCGATGCTGCCGACGGCCGGCGTGCCGTTCCTCACCCACCTGCTCGTCCGCGCGCGCGACGCGGGCGTCGACCACGCGATCCTGTCGACGTCGTACCGGCCGGAGGTGTTCGAGGGCTGGTTCGGCGACGGGTCCGACCTCGGCCTGCGGATCACCTACGTCACCGAGGACGTCCCGCTCGGCACCGGGGGCGCGATCCGCAACGTCGCCGGCCACCTGCGTCACGACGACTTCCTCGTCCTCAACGGCGACATCCTCTGCGGACTCGACCTCGCGGCGCTGGTCGCCGAGCACCGCGCGCGCCGTGCCGACGTGACACTGCACCTGACCGAGGTCGACGACGCGCGGGCGTTCGGCAGCGTGCCGACCGACGCGAGCGGCTGGGTGACGGCGTTCCTCGAGAAGCTGCCCGAGCCGGTGACCAACCGGGTCAACGCCGGGTGCTACGTCTTCGCGCCCTCGGTCCTCGACCGCATCCCGGCCGGTCGTCCGGTGAGCGTGGAGCGGGAGACGTTCCCCGGGCTGCTCGCGTCGGGCGCGCGGGTGTACGGCCACGTCGACCTCGCGTACTGGCTCGACCTCGGGACGCCGGCGGCGTTCGTCCGCGGGTCGCGTGATCTCGTTCGCGGCGTGATCGCGTCGGCCGCGCTGCCCGGCCCCGCGGGGGAGGCGCTGGTCCTGCCCGGCGCCGCCGTCGCCGACGACGCGGTCGTGACCGGCGGCACCGCAGTCGGGCGACGTGCGCGGGTCGGGGCGGGGGCGTATGTCGAGGGCAGCGTGCTGTTCGACGACGCCGATGTCGCGGCGGGCGCGCGCGTCGTCGGCTCCGTCGTGGGACGGGGGGCGCGGGTCGGCGAGGGGGCGGCGTTGACCGGGACCGTCGTCGGCGATGAGGCGCGCATCGGCGCGCGCAACGAGCTGGTCGACGGCGCCCGCGTCTGGCCCCGCGTAGTGCTGCCCGACGGCGCGGTGCGCTTTAGCCCCGACGCCTGACCCCGGGTTACGCCTAGATCGCGTTCTTCTCCGGGGCCCTGCCGGCCTGGCCACCGTACTTCTTCATGAAGTCCTCGAACGCCGCGCCGGAGACGTCCGAGCACTGCTGGCGTTCGCCCCAGGCGGTGATGACGATGTGCTTGTCGTCGGGGAAGTCGGTGCGCGTCCACGGCACGATGAGGAACTTGCCCTCCGCCGAGTCGCCGGCCTCCTGCAGCAGGGTGAGCTGCTCGCCGGTGACCGTCTTGTCGTACCAGACGACGACGTACGCGTGCTCCAGGTTGTGCACCGCGCGCTCGGGCGGCGGGTTGTCCTCGCGCGAGTAGAACTTCTTCACGCCCACCTGCAACGGCGTCGGGTTGTGGCGGCCCGAGGTCGGCGGGGACTGCGCGTAGTCGACGTGGTCGCCGTCGCGCGCGGTGTGCTTGGCGCCGCCGGTCGCGTCGGTCGGGATCGTCTCCGACTTGGCGGGCAGGCAGCCGGCCTGTTCGGCGGGGACACCGATGCTGGTCAGCGCGGCGGGCTTCGCCTTGTTCTTGCTCTTGACGCTGAAGTAGATCGATCCGCCGATCAGCGCGAGCCCGACGACCGCGCTGATGCCGATGGTCAGGATGGTCTTGCGCCGCTCGGAGGCGCGTGCCTTGCGGCGCTGCTCCTCGATGAGTCGGCGCCGGTCGGATTCCGCGTTTCGCTTGGCCACGGCGGGGAGTCTAATGGTGGAGTGGAGCGGTGACCGACTCGGCGCTGGCGACCACGCTCCGCCCGGGGCTGCCCACCGATCTCCGGCTCACGCTCTCCGCGCTACGCCGCGGCGCGAACGACCCGCACTTCCGGTTCGCGCCCGACGGCGCGTGGCGGGCGTGTGGCACGCCGGCCGGTCCCGGCACGATCCACCTGGCGCAACGGGCCGGCGGCGAGATCGCCGTCAACGCCTGGGGCCCGGGCGCGGAGTGGCTGCTCGCCTCGGCGCCCGACCTGGTCGGCGCGCGCGACTCGCTCGACGGCTGGGATCCGCCGTACGCCGTCCTCCGCGAGGCGCACGCCCGCAACCCGGGGCTGCGCGTTCCGCGGACCGGCCTGGTCCTCGACTCCGTCGTCCCCGCGATCCTCGAACAACGCGTGACCGGCCACGAGGCGTGGCGCTCGTGGCGCCAGCTCGTCCGCCGCTTCGGCACGCCCGCGCCGGGACCGGCCGGGATGGCGCCGCTGTACGTGCCTCCCACCGCCGCCCTGCTGGCCCGAATCCCTTCGTGGGACTGGCACCGGGCCGGGGTCGAGGAGGCGCGGGCGCGGGTCGTCCGCTTCGCGGCGGAGGTCGCCGCGCGGCTGGAGGAGGCGGCGTCGATGGCCCCGGCCGACGCGCTGGCGCGGTTGCGGGCCGTTCCCGGGATCGGACCCTGGACCGCCGCAGAGACCGCGCAGCGCGCGCTCGGCGACGCGGACGCCGTGTCCGTCGGCGACTTCCACCTGCCCGCGCTGGTCGGGCACGTGCTCGCCGGTCACCGGGTCGACGACGACGGCATGCTCGAGCTGCTCGAGCCGGTCCGCGGCCACCGCTACCGCGCCACCCGGCTGATCGAGCTGTCCGGGCTGCGGCACCCGCGCTTCGGCCCGCGGTACGCGGGCCGCGACATCCGCCGCGAGTAGCGCGTCAGCGCTCGACCACGAACCGCCGCGCGTCTCGTGCCGGCCGCGGCTCGGGCGGCGTCGCCGGCTTGCCGATGACGACCGCGCCCATCGGGTCCCAGCCGTCCGGCAGCCCGAGCGCGCGGCGCACCGGCTCGGGGCAGAACATCGTCGAGCTGACCCAGCACGACCCGAGCCCGCCGGCGGTCAGCGCCACCATCAGGTTCTCGACCGCCGCCCCCATCGACACGAGGAACATCTCCCGCTCGGCCCGCGCCCGCCGCTCGTCGGGGTAGGCGTGCGCGCCCTCCGTGACGAGGCACGGCACTACGAGGTACGGCGCCGCGCCCAGCAACGCGTCCGACCGCGCGAGGCGGCGTTCGATGCGCTCCGGCGGCAGCCCGTCGGCGGTCAGGTCCTCGGTCCAGGCGCGGCGCATCGCCTGCAGCAGAGCGTTCTTCGCCTCGTCGGTGTCGACCAGCACGAACCGCCACGGCGTCGTGTGGTGCGGTGCCGGTGCGGTCACCGCTGCCGCGATCGCGCGTTGCAGCAGCGCCGGGTCGACCCGGTCGGGCAGGAACGCGCGGACGCTGCGCCGCGCCTCCACGAGACCGGCCGGGTCGACCCCGGCGCGGAACATGTCCTCCTCCGGCGGCCGCAGCATGGACCGCACCCCGGCACCGTCGTCCGGCGGCGGCGCCAGCCCCCGCACCACCGCAAACGGCACCCCGGCCAGCTTCCCCATCACCAGCTCCGCCGCCGCCGCGATCTCGTCCGCCTCGGCGACCTGCGTCATGGATAGTTCGTTAGCGTAACTATCCTTCTGGCCGATGAAGTCGCGGATCGCGGCCATGCCCGCGAGGCCGATCGCGACGTCGGTGAGGCCGCGCCGCCACGGCCGCCCGAACGTGTCGCTCACCACGACCGCGACGTCCACGCCGTACGCCGCCCTGATGCCGTCGCGGAGCCGCCGCGCGCTCGCGTCGGGGTCGAGCGGGAGGAGGGCGAGGACGCCGTCCTCGACGTTGCTGTTGTCGACGCCGGCGCTGGCGAGGACGAAGCCGTGCCGCGTCTCGACGATCCGCGTCGGGCCGCGCCGCGCGACCTCGCGGACCGACTCGGCGTCGATGTGCCGCTGGCGCGCGGCCTCGCGTTCCTCGGCGGTGCCGGTGACGGTGACGAGCCGGCCCTCGGCCTTGCTGACGACCTTGCTCGTCACGACGACGACGTCGCCGTCGCGCAGGTCGGCGCCGGCGAGCAGCGCCGCGAGGTCGTCGCCGGGCCGGACCTCGGGCAGCCCCGGGACGCCCGTGACGGTGAACGTCATCGGGCGAGCGCGAGCGCGGCCTTGGCGATGGCGGCCGTCGACTCGGCGTCGTTCATCCAGAGGGGCACGGCGCGGCAGGCGATGCCCGCGGCCTCGACCTCGGGCACCGCGGCGGCGTCGACATCGTCGACCAGCCAGCCGTCGAGCAGGGCGGCGCCGTAGTGCTTCGCGACCGCGGCGGCGGTGCAGTCGACGCCGATCGCCGCGAGCATCCGGTCGGCCATGCCGCGGACCGGTGCGCCGCCGATGACGGGGGAGACGCCGACGACGGGCGCGTTCGCGCGTTCGATCGTCGACCGGATGCCGGGCACGGCGAGGATCGTGCCGATGCTGACGACCGGGTTCGACGGCGGCAGCAGGATCGTGTCGGCGTTCGCGATCGCGTCGAGGACGCCGGGCGCTGGGGTGCAGTCGCCCGCCAGCCAGACGCGGTCGACGGGCAGCGCGGCGTGCAGCCCGACCCAGTACTCCTGGAAGTGCATCTCGCGCCCGCCCGCGACGACCCGCGTCTCGACCGGGTCGTCGGTCATCGGCAGCAGCGTCACCGGGAGCCGCCAGCGTTCGGCGATCCGCCGCGTGACCTCGGACAGCGGCATGCCGTCGTCGAGCAGCGTCCGGCGGAACAGGTGCGTGCCGAGGTCGCGGTCGCCGAGCCGGAACCACGTCGGCGCGCCGTACAGCGCGAGTTCCGTGGCAACGCGGTACGTCTCGTCCGCGCGCCCCCACCCCTGCTCCTCGTGGATGCCGTTGCCGAGGGTGTACGTCACCGTGTCGAGGTCGGGGCAGACGCGCAGGCCGTGCAGCGTGATGTCGTCGCCGGTGTTGCCGACGACGGTGACCTCGCCGGGCGCGGTGACCGCCAGCAGCCCGCGCAGGAACCGCGCCGCGCCGACCCCGCCCGCGAGCACCACGATCACAGGGGCGACGCTACAGGCCCCCACCGCGGCGGCTACCGGTGGGTACGGACGGCGGTACTCACCGGTAGCGCGGGGCCGCGGGTCGGTACTCACCGGTAGCCGCGGATGGGGGCGGCCGTAGGCTGCTCGACATGGAGCAGCCGGGACGGGACGCCATGCGCCGCGCGCTGCGCAGGGCGCGCGACGGCGTGGCGCTCGACGCGGCCGAGGCGACCGTCCTGCTGCACGCGCGCGGCGACGACCTGGCCGACCTCTGCGTGTCCGCCGCGCGGGTGCGCGACGCGGGGCACGGGCGGACGGTGACGTACTCGCGCAAGGTGTTCATCCCGTTGACCCGGCTCTGCAGGGACCGGTGCCACTACTGCACGTTCGCGACGACGCCGGGCCGCCTCCCGAGCCCGTACCTCTCGCCCGACGAGGTGCTCGCGATCGCGCGGGAGGGGCAGGCGGCGGGGTGCAAGGAGGCGCTGTTCACACTCGGGGACCGGCCCGAGGAACGCTGGCCGGCCGCGCGCGAGTGGCTCGACGCCAACGGGTACGACTCGACGCTCGGCTACCTGCGCGCCGTCGCGATCCGGGTGCTGGAGGAGACCGGGCTGCTGCCGCACCTCAACCCCGGCGTGCTGTCGTGGCAGGACTTCGGCCGGCTCAAGCCGGTCGCGCCGAGCATGGGGATGATGCTGGAGACGACGGCGACCCGCCTGTGGTCGGAGCCGGACGGGCCGCACTACGGCAGCCCGGACAAGGAGCCGGCCGTACGCCTCCGGGTGCTGGAGGACGCGGGGCGCCAGGCGGTGCCGTTCACGACCGGCATCCTCGTGGGGATCGGGGAGACGCTCGCGGAACGCGCGGAGAGCCTGTTCGCGATCCGGGCCGCGTCGCGGCGGTACGGCTCGATCCAGGAGACCATCGTCCAGAACTTCCGCGCCAAGGACGACACCGCGATGCGCGCGTACCCCGACGCGACGCTGGACGACCTCGTCGCGACGATCGCGGTGGCGCGGCTGGTGCTCGGCCCGAAGATGCACCTGCAGGCCCCACCGAACCTCGTCGGCGGCGAGTACGCCCGCGTCCTCGCGGCCGGCATCGACGACTGGGGCGGCGTCTCGCCGGTGACGCCCGACCACGTAAACCCGGAACGCCCCTGGCCCCACGTCGACCTCCTCGCCGCCGAGACGGCCGCGGCGGGGTACGTGCTGCGCGAGCGGCTGACCGCGTACCCCGAGTACGTCCTCGCGCCCGACCCCTGGCTCGACGCGCGGGTCGCGGCGCACGTCGCCGCGCTGGCCGGTCCCGACGGTCTCGCACGGGAAGGCGTTGCGCCGCAGGGCCTCCCGTGGCAGGAGCCGGACGGCGGCGCGGTCGTGGGGTCGGCGAGGTCCTCGGGCCGCACCGACCTGCACGTCGCCGTCGACACCGAGGGGCGGCTGCGCGAGGGACTGCGGGACGACGGCGACGCCGTCTACGGCGACTGGTCCGCGCTGCTGCTGCCGGCCGCGCCTGAACGCCTCGACGGCGACGTCCGCGCGGCGCTGCGGCACGCGGCCGGGGACCCGGCGGCGCTGTCCGACACCGACGCGCTGGCGCTGTTCGGCGCGCGGGACGGCGCGGAGATCGACGCGCTGGCGGCGCTCGCGGACGACGTACGGCGGGACGCGGTCGGCGACGAGGTGACGTACGTCGTCAACCGCAACGTCAACTTCACCAACGTCTGCTACACCGGCTGCCGGTTCTGCGCGTTCGCGCAGCGGCGCAGCGACCCCGACGCGTACACGCTCTCGCTCGCCGAGGTCGGCGACCGCGCGGCGCAGGCGTGGGACGACGGCGCGACCGAGGTCTGCATGCAGGGCGGCATCCACCCCGACCTGCCGGGGTCGGCGTACTTCGACCTCGCCGCCGAGGTCAGGCGCCGGGTGCCCGAGATGCACGTCCACGCGTTCAGCCCGATGGAGGTCGTCAACGGCGCGTCGCGCACCGGGCTCTCGATCGCCGACTGGCTGGTCAAGGCGCGCGAGTCCGGCGTCGACTCGCTGCCGGGGACGGCCGCCGAGATCCTCGACGACGAGGTCCGCTGGGTCCTCACGAAGGGCAAGCTCCCGACGTCGGCCTGGGTCGAGGTCGTGACGACGGCGCATCGGCTCGGCATCCCGACGACCAGCACGATGATGTACGGCCACGTCGACGCGCCGCCGCACTGGCTCGCCCACCTGCGGCTGCTGGCGCGGCTGCAGGACGAGACCGGCGGGTTCACCGAGTTCGTGCCGCTGCCGTTCGTCCACCAGAACTCCCCGATCTACCTCGCCGGCATCGCGCGCCCCGGGCCGACCCTGCGCGAGAACCGCGCCGTCCACGCGATGGCCCGGCTGCTGCTGCACGGGCGCATCCGCAACATCCAGGCGTCGTGGGTCAAGCTCGGTCCCGACGGCTGCCGCGCGGTGCTCGCGGGTGGGGTCAACGACCTCGGCGGGACGCTGACCGAGGAGACGATCAGCCGGATGGCCGGGTCCGAGCACGGCAGCCGCAAGTCGGTCGCGGACCTGGAGGCGCTGGCGGCGTCGGCGGGGCGGCCGGCGCGGCAGCGGACGACGACGTACGGCGTGGTACCCGCCGAACGCCTCGCGGCCGCGCGGCGAGTGGCGCTCCCCCTGGTCTGAGCCGGGCCTACCGCCCGGCACGTACGCGCGCGCGTTCCAGCGCCTCGCGGGCGGCCTCGCGGGCGTCCGGTGGGAGGCCGCCGGCGAGGAGCCGTTCGAGCAGCTCGATCCTGCGGTCCAGCTCCGCGTCGACACCGGCGTCGACGCGGTCGCCGCCCTGCGCGCGCGCCGAGGCGAGCGCCGCGTCCGCCCGGGCCAGGGTCTCGACCGCGCGGTGCCCGTCGCCCGCGCGGAACAGCCGCGCGGCCTCCCCGAGCCGCGTCCGCGCGAGCCGCAGCTCGAGCCCGGCCCGGCTGTCGCCGGGGCGGGCCATCGAGAGCTGGATGCGTTCGCGGGCCGTCTTGAACCCGTACAACGCGTCCCCCGGTCCCGTCGGCGACGCCACCGCGACGGCCGCGCCGAACGCCAGCGCGGCGGCGATCGCGGACGCCGCCAGCACCGCCCGGACCCGGTGCCGGGGCGTACGCGTCGCGGGCTCGACCCGGGTGGCGGCGAGCCGGGCCAGGTGCCGGCCGGCGAGCGCGGGAGCGAGCGGGGGCGGCGCAACGGCGTCGCGGCCCAGGTCGCGCACGGCGCTCGCGGTCCGCCCCGTCACGACCGCGGCCTCCGCCGCCGACAGCCCCGCACCGAGCAGCGCGCGGACCTCGTCCGCGCCGCTCGCGGTGGCCGGCACCGGCCGCGGCCGGCCGGCGAGCGCGGCCCGGACCAGGGCGTACACCCACCCGGCGAACGCGTCGGCGCTCCCCGCGTACGACGGCAGCGCCGCCAGCACCGCGACGAACGCGTCGCCCGTCAGCTCGTCCGCCAGCGGCCCGTCGCCGACGCGGACCGCGAGCCAGGCCCGCACGCCGGGGCCGTACGCCAGGTACACCGCCTCCACCGCCGCGGCGTCGGCGGCGCGGGCGGCCGCGAGGAGGTCGGGCGAGAGCGGCGACACCGGCCCTCCTTCCGCCGTACGGTCGATCCCTGGTAGACACGGGGAGCCGTTGGGGCCGGGTTCCGCCGTGCGCGGGGTCTGCCCTTCCTATACTCGCGGCGAGTTCGCGCAACCACGAATGCGGGGCGCGCAGCGCCCAGCCCGAGCACCGGGGTGGACATGACCGAAGGCTGGGGCGAGACCGAGACCGGTGCGCCCGGGGCGTTGTCGCGCCGGATCGAGGCACTCGCCGCGCAGGCCGCGGACGAGGCGCGGACCGAGAGCGAGCTGCGCGACACGGTCGGCGAGCTCAGGCGCGAGCTCGGGGAGCTGCGGACCGAGCTGCGTTCCGGCCTCGGCCGGGTCGACACCGGGCTCGACCGGGTCGGCACCGACGTCGCCGAACGGGTTGGCTCCGTGACGGGTGCGCTCGGCGAGCAGACGCGGCCGCTGGCGGCGCGGCTGGCCGCGTTGGAGACGTCGGTGGACGGCGTCGCGCAACGGGTAGGCGCGTTCGGCGGCGCACTGGACCAGCAGACGGAGCCGCTGGCGACCAGGCTGGCCGCGGTCGAGGGGTCGCTGGACGGCGTCGCGCAGCGGGTGGGGTCGTTCGGGGGAGTGCTGGACGAGCAGACGCAGCCGTTGGAGGCGCGGCTCGCCGCACTCGAGGACGCGCTGGAGGCCGTTGCCGAACGCCTCGAAGCCTTTGCCCGCGACGGCGCCAGCACCACCGCCGAACGGCTCGCCGCGATCTCCCGCGACGTCGCCACCCTCGGCAGCGCGCTGACCGCGCGGACCGACGAGCTGCGGGCGTTCGTGGCGGACCGGTCGGCCGACAGCGCGGCGACGCTGCTCGACGCGGCGGCGGCGGGCGACGACGAGGTCGTGGCCCGGCTCGGCGAGAGCATCGGCGGCCTCGCGGGCTCGGTGCGCGAGGCCATCGACGCGTTCGCCGGCTCGGTCGAACGCAGCCTCACCGCCCTCGGCACCTCCGTCGGCGCCGCGCTGGCGGAGGCCAGGGACGCGCACGACGACCACCTCGACGAGGTCGGCACCAACATCGAGGAGGCCATCGGCCGCCTCGTCGGCACCCTGCAGACCACTGCCTCCGGCCTCGCCGAGCAGGGCAGGCGGACCGCTGCCGAGGTCACCGCGCAGCTGACGGCGCAGCAGGAGTTCCTCGCGACCGCGCGCGCGGAGCAGGCGGACGCCGTTGCCGCCGCTCGCACCGAGCAGGCCGAGGCCATCGCCGCCGCGCGGTCGGAGCAGGCCGAAGCAATTGCCGCAGCGCGGTCGGAGCAGGCCGAGGCCACGGCGGCGGCGCGCGCCGAGCAGGCCGCTGCCGCCACCGCCGCGCGCGACGAGGCCTCGACGCTCCTCGGCGACCTGCGCAACGACCTGTCCGAGCTGGTCGACGGCATCCGCCGCCAGGTGTCGGGCGAGCTGACCGCGCTGCGTTCCGAGGTCGTGGCCGCCATCGGCGAGGGCACCGCCGAGACCAACGCGCTGCTCATCGAGAACGACCGCAACGTCGCCACCCGCGTCGCCGAGATCAAGCGTGGCATCGACGTCCACGCGCACGAGCTCGACGCCGCGAGCACCCACCTGTCCTCCCTCGCCAAGACCAGCGGCGAGCAGAAGGCCGTTCTCGGGCGGCTCGAAGAGGGCTGGGCCGACATCGCGCGGACCGTCGTCGAGGAGGCGCACGCCGCGGCCGCCGCCGAGGTGGACGAGTTCCGCGGCCGGATGGCGCGCGAGATCGAGGCGTTGCGCGCCACGATGCGCGAGACCGCCGAGGCGGTCCTCGACAGCCGGGCCCAGCTGAACGAAGGCACCGCCAGCCTCGGTGCCGCCGGCGCCGCGCTGCTGCAGTACCTCGCCGAACGCGACGCGATCCTCGAGGAGACCCGCGACCGGGTCCTCCACGAACTGCTCGACGACTTCGCCAACGGCCTCAAGCCGCGTCACCGCCGCAGCCTCGCCGACCTGCTCCAGGGCAGCCGCGAGCACGGCGCGCAGCAGCGCGACGCCGAACGCTGGCGCAAGCACAAGGCGGGCGAGGCCCCGCCGCCGCCGGTGCCGTTGGTGGTCGCCCCGCCCGGTGGCGAGGCGCCGCCACCCGTTCCTGAGCCCGACCTGTCCGAGCCGGACATGCCCGAGCCCGAAGCGCCGGCCGAGGCGCCCGAGCCCGCCGAGGCCGAAGCCGCGCCGCCCGACGACCGGCCCGCGGATGAGGCCGTCGACGCGGCAGCGGTCGAGGCCAGGATCGTGGCCGAGGCGGGCGCGCCGATGACGCCGCCCGCGGACCCGCCGCGGATCGCGGCGCCGCACGGGGGCATCGTTTCGCCGCCCGCGAAGCACGTCCCGGCTCCCGGGGCGCCGGCCAAGCCGGCCAAGAAGGCGCCGGCCAAGCCGGCCAAGCCGGCGAAGTCCGCCGCCCCCGCCAAGCCCGCGAAGGCCGCCAAGCCCGCCAAGGCCGTGAAGCCCGCGAAGCCGGCCAAGAAGGCGCCGGCTAAGCCCGCGAAGCCGGCCAAGCCGGCGATGACGACCCCGTCTGCGACCGACTTCGCCCCGCCCGACCCCGGCACTCCGGCCGCCTCACCCGAGGCGGCCGCGCCCGCCAAGCCCGCCCGCAAGCCGGCCGCGCGCCGTACCCGGGCCAGCCTCGACACGATGCCGGAGGTCACGTCCCCGTCGGCGGCGATCGACGCCGCGACCGGCGACGCACCCCCGGCCCCGCCCACCGCCCCGCCCACCGGAACGAACGACAGCGGGGACGCCGGCGCGGCCGCGGTCGACGCGTTCTCGGCCGCCGTACGTCCCCGCCGCGGCCTCGGCAGGCGCCGCACCTAGCGTTCTGTGAAGATCACCACGCGGCGGTCTCAACCGGTCAGTGCAACGAGGACCTCGTTGAGCTTTTCGGATGGTGTCATTGATCCGAGGGTTTTGCGGGGTCTGCCGTTGAGGCTGTCGGCGGCGGCTTGCAGGGCGGCGGCGTCGTG
>JAVEEC010000072.1 GCA_030840645.1 Frankiaceae bacterium | reverse complement strand
TCGGCCAGCCGGGCGCGGACCAGCGGTCCAGCAGCTCGCCGACGCGCGCGGCGCCGTCGGCGAGGAGGCGGCGTTCGGCCAGCCACGGGGTCTGGGCGCCGAGCATGTACGCGCTCGCGCGGAGCTGCCCGCGCGGGTCGGCGAGCGCCGCCTCGCGGTGGCGCAGGGGGTGCGCGGTGGAGCAGACCACGAGCCGTTCGACGACCTCGGGGTGCAGCGCCGCGACGGTCCACGCGACGGCGGCGCCCCAGTCGTGGCCGACGAGGACCGCCTTGCGTTCGCCGAGCGCGCGGACCATGCCGGCGACGTCGGCGGCGAGGGTGTACGCGTCGTACCCGCGCGGGGGCTTGTCGCTGGCACCGTAGCCGCGCAGGTCGGGGGCGACGGCGCGCAGGCCCTGGTCGGGCAGCGCGGCGAGCTGGTGCCGCCACGCCCACCAGAACTGCGGGAACCCGTGCAGCAGCAGGACGAGCGGCCCGGCTCCCGCCTCGGCGACGTGGAAGCGGGTGCCGTTGGCGGAGAGGTCGCGGTGCGTCCACGGGCCGGGAACGAGGACGTCGCTCTCGGCGGGCATGCGTCGAGGCTACCGGCGGCGGGCCCGGCGAACGACGAGCAGCGTCATCAGGGCGGCGATGCCACCGCCGGCGGCGACCAGCAACGGCTTGTGCTCGCGGGCGATCCTGGCCGGGCTGAGCCTGGCCTTGATCCGCGCCGGGCTGACCTTCCGCTCGATCGCCCCGATGGTGTGCGCCAGCTCGGCGCGCGTCCGCTCGATCTCGCGTTCTAGCTGCTCGGGTGACGCGCCCACTGGGCGTCCTCCTTGAGGGTCTTGATCGTGCGCTCGGGCACGGGGGAGAAGCCGCGCAACGCCTTCTTGCCGGTGAGCAGAAGGATGCTTGTCACAGTTAAGAACCCTCCGGCCACGATGAGCGCGGCCCAGCCGAGCGGCAGCCAGGCGCCGAGGCCGAACATCGCCGCGAGCGACAGGAACGTCAGCGCGTACATCCCGGCGACACCCGCGCCGCCGAACATCCCCGCGCCCCTGCCGACCTTGGCGATCTCGCCGGACAGCTCGGCCTTGGCCAGCTCGACCTCCATGCGGACCAGCGCCGACAGCTCCTTGGTGGCCTGGCCTACGAGTTCGCCGAGGCTCGCGTCGGCGGCGGGGCCGGGGTCGGGGGGCTTGGGCGTGGTCAGATCGAGAGCGGCCATGCGTGGCCCGTACCCCGGCCGCCTCCGGCTCACGCCTACGATGCCTCGCGTGCTCCGCCGTCGCCGCCCGCTGCCGCACGACCTGCAGCGGGTGTACGAGGCGTTCCTCGCCTGCGCCGCCCACGTCGACCTGGCGCAGCGGGCGATGATCCGGTGCGTGCCGTCGTCACCGCGTTCGGCGGCGTTGCCGCTGGCGGTCGGGGCCGAGACGGTACGGGTGTCGCTGGCCGCGGCCGGGGACGCGATGGCCGCGTGGCGGCACCCGTCGGTCGAGGACGCGTGGAACGCCTGCGCCGCAGCGCTCGCCGAGACCCTCGCGGGGCTCGACGCGGCCGTCGCGCGGGCCGCCGCGACCGACGAGCTGGAGGTCGCGCTGACCGCGGTTCAGGACCTGCTCGACCCGCTCCACACGTTCGTGGACGCGGAGGCGGCGTTCAACGCGCTGCGCTGACGGCCGCCGGCGTCGAAGTTCGCGGAGTCGAGCCACGCTTCGAGCGCCGCCCGCACCGCCGGCCACTCGCCGTCCAGCAACGAGAACCACGCCGTGTCGCGGTTGCCGCCCTTGACGATCATGTGCTGGCGGAACGTGCCCTCGTAGGTGAAGCCGAGTCGTTCGGCGGCGGCGCGGGAGCGGGCGTTGAGGGCGTTGCACTTCCACTCCAGCCGCCGGTGGCCGAGGTCGTCGAACGCGTGCCTGGCGAGCAGGTACGCGACCTCCGTCGTGACGCGGCTGCGCTGCACCGAGGGCGCGTACCAGATGTGGCCGATCTCGACGACGGCGTGCTGCGGGTCAATCCGCAGGTACGACACGACCCCGCGGGGCGACCCGTCGACCAGCACCGTCAGGAACACCGGGTCGCTGGTGGCGGCGAGCGGGGTCATGAACGCGCGGTACGCGGCCGCGCTCGGGAACGGGCCGTACCCGAAGTACGTCCACACCGACTCGTCCTGCGCGGCCCAGAGCGCGTCGCCGTGCGCGGCCGCGTCGAACGGCACCAGGGTCGCGTACCGCCCGGCCAGGGTGACCGGAGACGGTGGCCGCGCGGGGCCGAGCATCAGTCCTCGTCGGCGGGGCCGGCGGCCCGCATCCGTTCGCCGATGGCGCTGACGACGGCCGGGTCCGCGAGCGTCGTCACGTCACCCAGCGGCCGGGACTCCGCGACGTCGCGGAGCAGCCGCCGCATGATCTTGCCGCTGCGCGTCTTGGGCAGGTCCGGCGTGAAGATGATCTGCCGCGGCTTCGCGATCGGGCCGATCTCCTTCGCGACGAACGCCCGCAGGTCTGCTGCGAGCGCGGTGCCGTCCTCGACGCCGCCGCGCACCGTCACGAACGCCACGATGCCCTGCCCCGTCATTGCGTCGGTCGCCCCGACGACGGCCGCCTCCGCGACCGACGGGTGCCCGACGAGCGCGTGCTCGACCTCGGTGGTGGAGATGCGGTGCCCGGAGACGTTCATGACGTCGTCGACGCGGCCGAGCAGCCAGACGTCGCCGTCGTCGTCGAGCTTCGCGCCGTCGCCCGCGAAGTACCGGCCGGGGAAGCGCGACCAGTACGTCTCGCGGTAGCGCGCGTCGTCGCCCCAGATGCCGCGCAGCATCGACGGCCACGGCTCGGTCAGCGTGAGGTACCCGCCGCCGCCGGGGCCGACGGCGTTGCCCTCGTTGTCGACGACCTCCGCCGAGATGCCTGGGAGGCAGCGCATCGCGGCACCCGGCTTGGTGGACGTCACGCCCGGCAGCGGGCTGATCATGATGGCGCCGGTCTCGGTCTGCCACCACGTGTCCACGACGGGACAACGGTCGCCGCCGATGACGCGGCGGTACCAGATCCACGCCTCGGGGTTGATCGGCTCGCCGACGCTGCCGAGCAGGCGCAGCGAGGACAGGTCGTGCCGCCCGGGGTACTCGTCGCCCCACTTCATGAACGTGCGGATCGCCGTCGGCGCGCAGTACAGGATCGTCACGCCGTACTTCTCGATCGTCGCCCACCAGCGGTCCTTGTCGGGGAAGTCCGGGAGGCCCTCGTACATGACGGAGGTGGCGCCGTTCGCGAGGGGGCCGTAGACGATGTACGAGTGCCCGGTGACCCAGCCGATGTCGGCGGCGCACCAGTAGACGTCGGTCTCGGGCTTGAGGTCGAAGACCGCGTGATGCGTCCACGCGACCTGGGTGAGGTAGCCGCCGCTCGTGTGCAGGATGCCCTTCGGCCTCGCGGTCGTGCCGCTCGTGTAGAGGATGTAGAGCGGGTGCTCGCTGTCGAACGCCTCGGCCTCGTGCGTGTCACTCGCGGGCTCGACCACGTCGTGCCACCAGACGTCGCGCCCCTCGGTCCACGTGACGTCGTTGCCGGTCCGCCTGACGACGAGGACGGTCCGCACGTCGGGGCACGACGCCAGCGCCTCGTCCACCGCGGGCTTCAACGCGGTGACGTTGCCGCGCCGCCACGTCCCGTCGGCGGTGATGACCAGCCGAGCATCGGCGTCGAGGATGCGGCCCGACAGGGCCTCCGCCGAGAAGCCGCCGAACACCACCGAGTGCGGCGCCCCGATCCGCGCGCAGGCGAGCATTGCGACCGCCGTCTCGGGGATCATCGGCAGGTAGATCGCGACCCGGTCGCCGGCCTTGACGCCCAACGCCGTGAGCGCGTTCGCGGCCTTGCAGACGTCGCGCAGCAGCTCCGCGTACGTCACAGTCCGCGTGTCGCCCGGCTCGCCCTCCCAGTGGAACGCGACCGTGTCGCCGCGCCCCGCGAGGACGTGGCGGTCGAGGCAGTTGTACGCGACGTTCAGCCGGCCGCCGACGAACCACTTCGCGTACGGCACCGTCCACTCGAGATCGGTCTCCCACGGCGTGGCCCAGTCGAGCCGGCGCGCCTGCTCCGCCCAGAAGCCGACGCGGTCCCGCGCGGCGGCGTCGTACGCGTCGGCCTTGACGTTGGCGTTCGCGGCGAGTGACGGCGGCGGGTCGAAGTGGCGGGTCTCGGTGAGGAGGTTCGAGAGCGTCGCGTCGGTCATGGCGCCAACCTACGACTTACGGCGTGTCTCCCAAGACACGCCCTAGGGTTCCGTCCGTGGACCCGCTCGCGCCCCTCATGTCGTTGCCCGGTGTCGCCGACGCGGCAGAGGCCGCGCGGCAGGCGGTCGACCGGCTGCTGACGCACAACGCGATGCGCCGCCACGCGACGTCGGTCGCCGTCGAGGCCGGGCTGCGCTGCGCGCGCGCGTCGGCGGCGCTGGAGGGCCACGACGTGCCGCTCGCGGCACTGCGCTCCGACGCGCCCGAGGACCCCGTCGTCCGTGGCGCGCTGCGGGTCGCGGCCGAGCTGCGGCCGTTGGTGGAGACGTGGGAGCACGCGCCGTTGCAGGCGCTCGCGCGGATGCACACCCTCGCCGCGTCGGGGCTCGCGTCGGGCGACGAACTGGGGCGGCCGCGTCCCTCCGACGAGGTGTCCGCGCGGCTCGCGACGCTCGTCTCGGTGCTGTCGTCGACGTCCGTGCCCGCGGTCGTCGCGGCGGGTGTCGTGCACGGCGACCTGCTGGCGTTGCGGCCGTTCGCGACGGCGAACGGCGTCGTCGCCCGCGCGGCCGCCCGCGTCGTCCTCGTGGCGCGCGGCCTCGACCCGCGCGCCGTGAGCGCGCCGGACGTCGGGTGCGCGCGGGACGCGGCGGCGTACTTCGCTGCCGCGGCGGCGTTCGCCCGCGGCGACGTCGCGGCCTGGCTGCTGCTCTGGTGCGACGCCGTCGCGCACGGCGCCCTGGAGGGCGTCGCGATCGGCGAGGCGCTGCTCCGCGGGTCGGGCTAGGAGGAAGGCCGAGCCTCTGGCTCGGCCTTCCTCCGCCGCGTTCTGTGCAGGAATCTCGCCCCTCTCGAGCGTGGCGATCTTCACCGAACGAGCCGGGCACGTGGATGGGGACTAGCGGAGCGTGACGTCGATCTCGCCGTACCCGATGTCGCCGGAGCCGACGAAGGTGCTGCCGTCCAAGTTGACCACCCAGACGCCGGCGAACATCACCGACGCCGACGCGGAGGCGCCACGGAGCCGCAGGCCCTTCTTGAGACCGACAGCGTACGGCGCGGTCACCGTCACCGTGTTGCCGGCGACGCTGACCGTGGCCGGTGCCGACGGGTGCGCCGTCGTGTAGTAGCGGCCCGGCTCGCCGCAGAGCACGTGCTCGAGCCGGGCGTCCTGCCTGTCCCCGCCGATGCCGCTGGCCTTCAGGACCCAGGTCTCGCAGGTGGTGTAGGGGCTCACGCCGACGCCGTACCCCGCGACGCCGTCGTACGGCGCCGCCAGCGTGATGACCGCGCGCAACGCGGGAGTCTTGCCGATGCGGACGGCGGACACCCGGACGTCGAGGATGTCCTGGCTCTTGACGGCCCAGTCGCCGGCCGGGTCCTTGAACCCGTTCCTCGGCGGCGCGGCGCCGGCCGGGCCCGCGGCGAGCAGCGCTACGGCAACGGCGGTGAGGACGTAACGGCGCACGGTGACCTCCGGGGGCTGGGTTGCCCGGTGAGAGCCACGACGCCCGCTGCAGGTTCACGACACAGCAAACGGCGCCCCAGCGGCTACTGCGCTGGAGCGCCGTTCAAGCACGGGGCCCGCGGTGACCATGCGTGCACCTACTCGTCGGACGCGGTTGGCCTCTCGGCTCCGCCCCGACGTGCCTCCCGCGGCTGGTCGCACGTGGGTGCACACGGACTCCGTACTCGGGACTCCGACGGCGGGCCACGGCGGGCACCGGGTCTCGGTCTCGTAACCGATGTTCTACGCCGTCGCGGCGCCGTTGGGAAGACCTCATCTGGGTGGCCGCAGCGGCGTTCTCCGGTAGTCGTTTCTGGTCTGGCGTCAGGCGTTGCGGCGGTGCTTCGAGTACAGGTGCCAGCCGAGCGCCGCGGCGCCGACACCGACGGCCGCGGCGGCCAGCGGGCGGGTCGGGCGGGCGGCGTTGCCGAGCCGGCTCGCCAACGACACCGGCCGCCGGAACTCGAGGACCGGCCAGCCCCGCTCGGCCGCGACCCGGCGCAGCGCCTTGTCGGGGTTGACGGCGACCGGGTGACCGACGGCTTCGAGCATCGGCAGGTCCGTCGCGGAGTCGCTGTACGCCCAGCAGTCGGCCAGGTCCCAGCCGTGCCGCTCGGCCATCTCCCTGATCGCGCCGGCCTTGTGCGGGCCGTACGCGTAGAACTCGATCTCGCCGGTGTACTTCCCGTCCTCGACCACCATCCGGGTCGCGACGACGTCGTCCGCGCCGACCATCTCGCCGATCGGCCGCACCACCTCCTCGCCGCTGCTGCTCACGATCACCACCGGCCGGCCCGCCGCCCGGTGCTCCTCGATCAGCGACACCGCCTCGTCGTAGACCAGCGGGTCGATGAGGTCGTGCAGCGTCTCGTCGACGATCGCCCGCACCTGCGCGACGTTCCAGCCCGCGCAGAGCACCTTGAGGTAGTCGCGCATCCGGTCCATCTGGTCCGCGTCCGCGCCCGCGATCAGGTAGACGAACTGCGCGTACGTGCTCTTCAGCACCGCCCGCCGGTTGACCAGCCCGCCCTGGTAGAACGGCCGGCCGAACGCCAGCGTGCTGGACCGGGCGATGACGGTCTTGTCCAGGTCGAAGAACGCGGCGCCCATGATTTTCCGAGGATACGTGTTTGCGCTGGTCGCGCATGGGCACCAGGGGATGGTGCCGCGTCGCCTGCGGCGTTCGTGAGGGGAGGGTCAGCGATGGTCCGGCGCGCAGTCGTCGACGACCGTACGGCGTACTCCGAGGAGACCGTCGTCGAGCACCCGTCCGTCGCGACGGTGATCGCGAACGTCCTCTCCGTCGTCTACGTGACGGCGTTCTCGCTGATCGCCCTCGACACTCTCCTGCGGGCGCTCGGCGCCCGGCCGGCGAACGGCTTCGTGCACGCCGTGCGGGTGCTGGCGCGGCCGTTGATCGCGCCGTTCACCGGCATGTTCACCCACCAGACGTACTGGGCCTCGGCGCTGATCGCGGCCGTCGTCTACACCCTCGCCTTCCTGATCGCCACGACGATCCTGCGGCGGGACCGCACGATCTAACCCCATACCGGCTCGGCTCTATCCCCCCCGGAGCCGAGTCCACGGACGGCCCCCGCTATCCCCCCCGGCGGGGGTCGTCCTTTGTCTCGGGGTCGTCGGGCTCGCGTCTGTGGATCGGTCGTCCACAGGCGCTGCCGGTCGTCCACAGTCTCGGCCGCGTCCGTTTCCGGGTCTTGCGCGCTGCCAGCGTCGTCGGTACGCAACCGCCGACCCCGGGGGACACCGTGCCTCGACCGCTTCTCTTGACCGCGGACACCGCGCTGCTCGACAACCTGCTCCGCCTCGCTGCCGCCGCGGGCGCCGAGCCGGACGTCGCCGACCACGCGGCCGCGGCCGTTCCGTTCTGGCGGGCGCCGCTCGTCGTCGTCGGTTACGACCGGGTCCACGAGCTCGCCTCGACGACCCTGCCGCGCCGCCCCGGCGTCGTCATCGTCGGCGACCGGATGGACGACCACGAGCTGTGGCGGCAGGCGATGGAGCGCGGCGCGGAGCACGTCCTGTTCCTGCCGGACGCCGAGCCCTGGCTGGTCGAGCGCTTCGCCGACGCGACCGCGCCCGCACCGCCCGCGACCGTCGTCGCCGTGGTGGGCGCGCGCGGGGGAGCGGGGGCGACGTCGTTCGCGGTGGCGTTCGCGCTCGCGGCGGCCCGCGCGAAGCACCGCACGATCCTCGCCGACCTCGACGCGTACGGCGGCGGCATCGACCTGGTCCTCGGCGCCGAGGACCTCGCCGGGCCGCGGTGGGACGCGTTCCTCGGCGCGCCCGCACCGGTCGCGGGCGAGGCGCTCGCGCGGCTGCTGCCCCGCTACGGCGAGGTCACCGTGCTCGCCTGGCCGCGTACCGGCCTGCCCGTCGTCCCGCCGGACATGGTCGCGTCGATGCTGGCCTCGTGCCGTCGTACGGCGGACGTCGTGGTGCTCGACGTGCCGCGGTCGTTCGACGAGACGTGCCGGGTCGCGTTCGACGCGGCGGACGTGGCGTTCGTCCTCTGCCCGGCGGAGGTCCGCGCGATCGCGTCGGGGCGGCGGGTGGCCGAGAGCGTCTCGATGCTCGTGGACGACGTGCGTTGCGTCGTTCGGGGGCCGGCGCCGAGCCCGGACGTCACCCCCGAGCTCGCGGCGGGCGCGCTGCAGGTCCCGCTCGCGGGGTGGCTCGCCGCGGAGAAGGGGATCGCCAGGGCGCTGGACCAGGGCCGCCCGCCCGGCCGGCGCCGCAGCGGCCCACTCGCCCGGCTCTGCGACGTCCTGGTCGCGGGCCTGCCGGTACGGGCGGACGCATCGTGAGCGGGGTCCGTCGGTGAGCGACGCGCTCCCGGCCGACCTGGTCGAACGCGTCCGCCGCCGCCTGGCCGGCGAGCCGTGGCCGCCCTCCGCCGCGCGTGTCGCGGCGGCGGTCCGCGCCGAGGGGGGCTTCCCCGACGGTGACCCGTTGCCTCTGCTGCAACGGCTCGAGGACGAGGTGTCCGGCGCCGGTCCGCTCGGCCCGCTGCTCCGCGACCCCCTGGTCACCGACGTCCTCGTCAACGCGCCGTCGGAGGTCTGGGCGGACCGCGGGTCCGGTCCCGAGCGCGTGACGGTGACGTTCGCCGACGACACGGCGGTCGTCGCGCTCGTCCGCCGGCTCGCGTCCTGCGCCGGTCGCCGGCTCGACGCCGCGCAGCCGTGGGTGGACGCGCGGCTGCCCGACGGCACCCGGCTGCACGCCGTCCTGTCACCACCCGCGGTGGGGCACACCTGCGTGAGCATCCGGACGCTGCGCCGCCAGCACCTCACGCTGGAGGCGCTGCGGGCGGGTGGCACCGTCGACGAGCCGCTCGCCGCGTACCTGCACGCGATCGTCGCCGCCCGGCTCGCCGTGGTCGTGTCCGGCGGGACCGGCTCGGGGAAGACGACGCTGCTCGGCTGCCTGCTCGGCCTGGTCAGGCCGTACGAACGCCTCGTCCTCGTCGAGGACGCCTGCGAGCTCCACCCGAACGCCGCCCACGTCGTCTCCCTGGAGGCCCGCCCGCCCAACGTCGAGGGCGCGGGCGCCATCACCGTGCGCGATCTGGTCCGGCAGGCGATGCGGATGCGCCCCGACCGGCTGGTCGTCGGCGAGGCCCGCGGCGACGAGGTGGTCGACATGCTCGCCGCCCTGAACACCGGCCACGACGGCGGCATGACGACGCTGCACGCCAACACCGCCGCCGACGTCGTTCCGCGGCTCGCCGCCCTCGCGGGCCCGGCCGGGCTGACCGGCGCCGCGCTGACGGCGCAGATCGGGTCGGCCCTCGACGTCGCGGTCCACGTCGTTCGCGCGTCCGACGGGCGTCGGCGGGTTGCCGAGGTCGCCGTCGTGACGGGGGAGGGGACCGTGACGGCGCTGGCGTACGACGGCACCCGTACCCGCGTCGGCCCCGGCCTCCCGGCGCTGGCCGCGCGCCTCAACGCCCGCGGCGTCGACCCGCCGGCGCCGCCGCTCGCCTCGGTGCGCCGGCCGTGACCGCGCTCGCCGTCCTGCTCGCGCTGGCGGCGTACGCCGTCCTGCGTCTCGGCGTTCCCGCGCGGCGGCTGCGTGCCGCGGCACCGGACGCGGTGCCGCCACGCCGCCCGTTGCCGGTCGTGCCGCTCGGCGCTGCGGTCGTGGCCTACCTCGCCGGTCCGCGGCTCGCCGTGGTGGCGTTCGCCGCCGCGTACGCCGGGCGGGCGGCCCGGCGCCGGCACGCCGTCGCGACGCGCGCCCGCGCCGTCGCCGAGTCCCTGGCCGACCTCTGCCGCGCGACGGCGGCCGAGCTCCGCGCCGGTGCACCGCCGGTCGTTGCGCTCGCTCGTGCCGCGGAGGACGCCCCGCCAGAGCTCGCGGCGCACGTACGCCGCCTCGCCACGCACGGCCCCGCGCCGCCTGCCGAGACCTGGGCCGCGCTGCCCGGCGCCGAACGCCTCCGCGCCGTCGGCGCCCTCTGGCGCGTCGGGGCCGACACGGGCAGCGGGCTGGCCGACGGGCTCGACCGGCTGGCCGAGTCGTTCGCCGCGGAACAGCGGCAGCGCGCCGACCTCGCCGCCCAGCTCGCCGGCCCGAAGGCGTCGGCGGCGGTCCTCGCCGCGTTGCCGCTCTGCGGCATCGCCCTCGCCGCCATGCTCGGCGCGCGGCCGCTCCACTTCCTCATGGCTACGCCGCCCGGCGCTGCCTGCCTCGTCGCCGGCGTCGCGCTCGACGTCGCCGGCGTGCTCTGGGTACGCCGCCTCACCGCCGCCGCCTCGCCGTGACGCCCGCCTCGTTCCTGTTGCCCCAGGTCGCGGTTCTGGCGGCCGCCGCCGCGGCTGCGATCGCGGTCCGCCCGGCCGCCGCCCGCCGCCTTGGGATGCCCACCGCTCGCAGCCGACCCGACGCACGTCCTGCCGCGGGTGCGGGTTCGACCCCGGCGGCCCGCCGCCTCGCGGTCGCGCTCGCGGCGCTCGCCACCTACGTCGTCGCCGGAGCCCGCGCCGGACCGTTCGCGGCCCTCGCCGTCGCGTTCGCGACGGACCGTCTCCTCGCGACCCTCCCGACAAAGGCCGGCGCCGAACGCGACCGTGCCCGCGCCGCCACCGTTCCTCTCGTCGCCGACCTCGTCTCGGCGTGCGTTGCGGCGGGCGCGTCGGTCGATGACGCGCTCGACGCCGCGACGTCCGCCGTGGACGGCCCGCTCGCCGAGGACCTCCGGGCCGCTGTTCACGCCGCCCGCCTCGGCGTGAGTCTCCGCACCGCCTGGGCCGCTCTCCTCACCCCGGACAACCCGCCGCCGGTGCGCGCCCTCGCCCGCGCCGTCGTCCGCTCGGCCGACTCCGGGGCGGCCCCGGCGGCGGTCCTGCGCGCCGTCGCCAACGAGGCCCGCGCCGCCGCCCGGTCCGCGGCCGACGTCGCCGCCCGCCGGGCCGGAGTGGTCGCCGTCCTGCCGCTCGGCCTCTGCTTCCTGCCGGCGTTCGTGCTCCTCGGCGTCGTGCCGCTGGTGGTCAGCCTGGTGGGCGCTGTGGGTATCTGAACGCGTCCTCCACAGATTCGGCTCGCGTCCGTTTCGCGGCGCGCACGTCTCGAAGAGTGGTCGGACCCGGGCTACCGGGGTGCCCGGCCGGGGCTCACCGGCCACGCAAGGAGGTGCACGTGGAACGACTGCGCAGGATGCGCGACCGCGGCGACGACGGCATGGCAACGGCCGAGTACGCCGTCGCCACCGTCGCGGCATGCGGTCTCGGCGGGGTGCTCGTCAAGCTCCTCACCAGCCCGACGGTGGTGCAGCTGCTCGTGAAGGTCATCAGCAGGGCGTTCAGCTTCGCCTTCTGACCGCCGGTGCCGCGGGGCGGGCCACCCGCCCCGCGGCGCGGTCGGACGGGGCTCGACGCACCCACTCGCCCCACCGGCCGCGTCCCGGCGACGCTCGCACCGTTCAGCGCGGCAACGCGGCCGCGTCCCGGCGACGCTCGCACGACCGGTCAGCGCGGCAACGGCTTCAGGTCGGACTCGGTGCCCTGCCGGACCGGCAGGCACGGGTCGCCGCCCACCCGCGCCTCGTCGTACTGGGCGTGTGACACCGACCCGTCGATCGCATCGACCCGCCACACCTCGCGCCGGCTGAAGCACGGCTGGTTGTCGGCCGTGCGCGCGACGGTGGCGTTCGGCTCGTACAGCACGACGTACCAGACCGGCGTGTGCACGATCCGCAGCCGCCCGCGGTCGACGAGGTACTCCGACGCCGCGATCCCGCGCCACGGGCGCGCCGCGCGCTCCGCCATCGTCCGCTGCACGGCCGCCTCGCGGTCGAGCTTCGGCGCGCGGTACCCGTCCGGCACGAACGCCACCACTCCCATGACCACCGCCATCACGGCCCCCGCAGCGGGCAGCCACGCCGACCGTCGCCGATCCCGCCCCCGCCGCAGTGCCCCCCGCGCCAGCAGCACCGCCGCGATCGCGAGCAGCGTTGCCGCGAAGTACGGCGTCGTGTCGCCCTCGCGAAACGTGTACGCCCACCAGAACAGCAGCACCGCTCCGCCCGCCTTGACCTCGGTCTCGCGGGTGGTGTCGCTCAGCAGCAGTGCGATCGCGATGAAGGCCAGGAAGTACATCCCGAACGGCACCGGCAACACCCCCACCAGCACGAGGAACGGCAGCGTCCGCCACCAGGGTCGGCGGTGCGCAACGGGGGTCTGGTCGGCTGGGTCCACCCGGGCATTCTCCGCCAGCCCTGTGGACAGCAGAAATCTCGTCCACAGATTCGGCCCGCGTCCGATTCGGCCCTTGCCGGATCGGCACGCTCGTCCCATGGAGAACCGACCCAACGCCAACGCCGCCCACGCCGCCGCCGACATCGGCAGCGCGACCGCCGAGACCGCCGTCGCCCTGCCCGGGCTGGTGGTGGTCCTCGCGCTCTGCGTCTGGGCGCTCTCGGTGGTCTCCACGACGCTGCGCTGCGCCGACGCCGCTCGGGCCGCCGCGCGGACCGCCGCCCGCAACGAGCCCGCCGCCGCCGTCACCGCCGCCGCCCGCAGCGCCGCCCGGCGCCCGGTCTCGACCGAGACGACGACCGACGGCGAGCTCGTCACCGTGCGCGTCACCGTTCGAGTCGCGCCGGCGGGCGGGCTGCTCGGCCGCCTCGTCCCGGCACTCACCGTCCGGCAGCAGGCGACCGCCCACGTCGAGACCCAGGCGGCCGCCCCGTGACCCGCCGGTCCCTGCCCAGCCGCGCTCGTCGTACCCGTCCGCGACGTGCCACCGCCGACGCCGGGTCGGCGACCGTGCTCGTGCTCGCCGCGGCGACGGTCGTCGTGGCCGTCGCGCTCGCCGTCGCGGTCGGCGCCTCGGTCCTCCTGGCCGGCGCCCGGGCCCGTGCTGCGGCCGACCTCGCGGCGCTCGCCGCGGCCGACGCCATGGCCGCCGCGCGGCCCGCGTGTGCCGTAGCCGAGGTCGTCGCTGCCGCCAACTCCGCCCGCCTCGTCTCGTGCGTGTCCGACACGGACGCCGTCACCGTCGTCGTCGAGGTCCCGACCCCGCGCGCGACCGGCGGCCGTCCGGTTCGAGCCGCCGCCCGCGCCGAGCCGGGTACTCCGGCCCCGCGCACCGCGCACGTCGAGCCGAGTACGCGCGCCCCGCCCGCCGCCCGCGCGGAACCTGCTCCACCCGCCCCGCCCGCCGCCCCGCGGCGGTCGCGGAGGGTGGCCCGGGCACCTCCTGGGTACGACGGCGCCGTAGCCCAGAGGAGGTCACCGTGCGCTGTCCCTCGTGCGAGGCGCCCGTCGCCGACGGACGCCGGTTCTGCTCCACCTGCGGAACGCCGCTCCCGGTCGTGGTCGGCGCGGCCGCGCGCCCGACCCCCTCCGCACCACCCACTCAACCGATGCCGGACGGAGGTGCCCGCAGCGCCGATCCCGGCCCGGACGCCCTGTCCGCGGCGGGCGGCTCCGGCGTGCCCGGATCCGCGCTTGGCGCGCGGCCGTACCCCGACGACCCCCCTCGCCCGCCGGACGTGCGGACGACGACCGTGCTGGAGGTGCCGACCGCAGAGCCCGCCGGCTACGCCGACGCGGGCCGATCCGGCCTGCCCTGGCGACGGCGCCTCGCACCCGCGGCCGCCGCCGTACGGCAGCGCGCCGACGTCCTCGCCGGCCGCTACCGCGCCGCGCCGCGTGACGTCCGGCTGGCGCTGGTGGGCTCGGTCGTGACGGTGGTGTCGTTCCTGCTGCTGCCGTACGCCGCCCGCGCGGGCTCCGCGTTCGAGGTCGGCGGACGGCTCTGGTGGCGACCGCTGACGGCCGTCGCCGCGACGATCCTGCTGGCGACGACGCTGCGGCCCGCGGCGCCGGTGAACCTGCTTGACCGCCTGGTCGCCGCCGTCGTGGTCGCCACCATCGGCGCGACCGAGGCCGGGCTGGTCGGCCTGGTATCCGGCGACGCGAACGGTGCCCGCATCGGCTACTACGGCATGCTCGCCGGCCTGGTCACGGTGCTGTTCGCCACCGCTCGGGCGGCTCGCCGCCGCGGCGCGCCGTAGCATCGGAGGGAACGTCCTCAACCCGGCCCGCGCCGGAACCGACACTTCAACGACGTGGCATGCCCGGTACGCGGCGGTTTGCGACGATGGTTCCGGGGGCGAACTTCCGGTCGGCTCGCGCGTTGGGCATCCTGCGCACCCGCCCGACCGCACCAGCACTACCAGCACAGCACCAACAGCTCGAACCAGCACCACCCACCTGACGAACGCCAGACCGGAGAGCGGCTCACATGGACGCGACCTTCATCACCCCGCCCGTTCCGGAGAGCCCGCGCCCCGCGCGCCGCCTCGCCGGCGACGCCCTGCGCCGCCCCGGCGGCCGCCGCGCGCTGTCGGTCCTCTCGATCGTGCTCGCGCTCGCGGGCGTGGGGATGTTCGCGTACCCGTTCGCGACCGACCTCTGGTCGGCCCGCATCCAGAGCAAGCTGCGCACGCAGTTCGGCAGCACCAGCTACAAAGACGCCTACGGCAACCGCACGATCAAGGTCGGCCAGGGCCTGACCCGCCTCGAGATCCCCACGCTGAAGCTCAAGGTCCTCGTCGTGGAGGGCACCACGCCCGCCGCCCTGAAGGCCGGCGCGGGCCACTACATCAACTCCCCGCTGCCCGGCGAGGCCGGCAACGTCGCCATCGCCGGCCACCGCACGACGTACGGCCGGCCGTTCAACCGCCTGGACGAGATGAAGACCGGCGACGTCGTCTACCTGGACACGCCGTTCGCCCGCTACGAGTACAAGACCGTGGCGTCGTTCGACGGCCAGTCGAACCCGCACCCGGTCACGCCGACGACGTTCAGCGTGGTCGCGCGCCCGAACGACCCCGCAGCGCACTGGCTGACGCTGACGACCTGCCACCCCAAGGGCAGCGCCCGGCAACGCCTCGTGCTCCGGCTCCAGCTCGCCAGGACGCTCCCGCCCGTCAAGGCGTAGCGGCCGGTGAGCGGGCCGGGGAGCAGCGCGCGAAATCCAGGCCGAGGACGCCGTAACCTTCCGGTCCGTGGCGCGTTGTCCGTTTCATAGTCGAGAGGAACCACCGCAGGTGTCCACACGTCCGATCCCGGCGTCAGCGGAGCCGGTCAACTTCGCTCCGCAACGTGACGATGACGGGGCAACGGGACGCGGCGCCGACGGCGGCAGCGGAGTCAGCAGGAGGTCTTCGTGAGGAACGCGCGCCGGGCAGCGGTGCCCCTCGCCGTCGCGATCGGCGGGGTCCTCCTCGCCGCGGCGCCCGCGCAGGCGGCGGTCAAGGCGACGTGGAACACCCCGACCAACAACTCGACGTACACGACGAACGCCCCCATCGACTTCAGCGCCACGCTCGACCGCGGCTCGGTCCTCCCCGACACCGCCGCCGTCAAGCTCAACCTCACGGTCCCCGGCCCGCAGCCCGGCCCGTACACGGTCGACACCTCGACCGGTAGCAGCGACAAGGACGTGAAGTTCACCCTCACGCCCGACTGCGCCAACTACGCGGCCTCCTGCGCGGCGAACGGCCCCAGCACCTACAACGGCACCTACACCGCGACCCTGTCCGGCGGCGCGACCGGCACCAGGACCGTCACGCTGCAGATCCCCCCGGCGGCCCCGACCGGCGTCGCCGCGACCGCGACCGGCCAGCACCGCGTCCAGGTCTCCTGGTCTGCCAACCGCGAGCCGGACCTGACCGGGTACGACGTGTTCACCGCCGACGGCTCGATCGTCGCCGCGAACCTCCCCGCCGACCGCCTCTCCTACGAGTTCGACCTCGCGAGCCCCGGCTACGGCGGCGAGCACTCCTACGTCGTCCGCGCCCACCGCCTCGCCTGCGCCAACTGCACCGGACCCGACAGCGGCGCCCAGCTCGACTCCCCGATGTCCGCCCCGGCCGGCGTCACGCTGACCGAGCCCACCCCGAGCCCCGATCCCACCACCGACCCCGGCACCGGCGACGGTGGCTACGGCGGCGGGGGCGGGTCCGGCGGCGGCGGAACCGGTGGCGGGACGGGCTCCGGCGGCACCGGCACCGGCGGCACCGACGGCGGCTACGCGTCCGGCAACGACGGCGGCGCGTTCTCCTCGGGCACCAAGCCCGTTCCCGGAACGCTGGCGAACGGGGCGACGGCGTTCGGCCTGACGTTCAAGTCCTTCTCGCCGAAGCTCGGCGCGCCCAAGCTGCCGCCGCTGCCGAAGTTCTCGTTCTCCGAGGCCCCGATCCCCGAGGGCACCTACGACCCGATGCTCGAGTACGGCGACCAGACCGTGCAGGTCCCCACCCGCGTCGCCGACGGCGGCGGCTTCACGTCCACGCTGGTCGACACCTTCGGTTCGGCGTTCCAGGGGCGGAAGCTGTTCCGCTCGATCGCCATCGCGCTGCTGCTGCTCCTCGCCGCCGCGCACCTGCGGGTGTTCCTCCGCTCCGAGCCCGGCGCGTAGCGCGCTACGGCGTGCTGCGGAACCGCCCGAGCACGCTCGCCTTCCGATCCGCCTCGGCGGCGTGGTCGTGCACGCCGTCAGGCGGGTACGGCTGCGCACCCTGCTCCGTGAGGTCGACCATCTCCTTGTGCACGGTGTCGGTGATCTGGTCGCCGTAGGCGACGTCGCCCACGCCCGGGGGCACCGCGACGCCGCCGAGCGTCGCCTCGGTCAGCACGTGCGCCTGCAGCTCGGCGCGGAGCCGCTCGTTGTCGGCGACCAGCTCGGCGTTGACGCGCTCCAGCTCGGCGAGGCGGTTCTGCAGCTCGTCGACGCGGAAGCGGTGCTTCGCCACGGTGTGGCGGACGCGGCGGCGGCGGAACGACGCCACGACCATCCAGAGGCCCAACGTCGCCACGGCGCCGGCGATGGCCCCGAAGAGCACGATCGTGGCCAGCGGCGAGACGAACGTGTAGCCGTACACCTCCCACCCGACCGTCGCCGTGTTGCTGATCACGAACTCGACGCCGGCCGCAGCCGCGACGGCAACGAGCAGCAGCCCCAGGATCGCCATGGAGACCTCCGGTACGCGGCCGGCGCGACACCCGCCCCGGCGACTACCCGGACGTGTACCCAGCGGCGCACGCGAGAACCGCGTCGAGCAGCCGGACGGCACCGGCCTTGTCGAGCGGGTTGTTGCCGTTGCCGCACTTGGGGGACTGCACGCACGACGGGCAGCCCGCCTCGCAGCCGCACCCGGCGATCGCCTCGCGGGTCGCCCGCAGGTGCGCGGCGCCCGCGACGAAGCCCCGCTCGGCGAACCCCGCGCCGCCCGGGTAGCCGTCGTAGATGAACACCGTCGGCAGCCCGGTGTCCTCGTGCAGCGCCGTGGAGACACCCCCGATGTCCCAACGGTCGCAGGTCGCGAACAGCGGCAGCAGCCCGATCCCCGCGTGCTCGGCCGCGTGCGCGGACCCGGGGATGTCGGCCCACTCGACGCCGTACGACGCCAGCAGGTCGAGCGGCATGGTGTACCAGACCGCGCGGGTACGGAGCTGCCGCGGCGGCAGCGCCAACGGCTCCTCGCCGAGCACCTCGCCGGTGAAGATCCGCTTCTTCAAGTAGCCGACGACCTGGTTGGTGACGTCGACCGTGCCGAACGACAGCGTGACGGGTCCCCAGGACACGGCGCGCAACGTCTCCACGACGCGGATGTCGGTCACGTCGCGCGCCGACGTCGTCCAGTCGGGGTCGGCCGGCTCGACCAGCGCCACGTCGGCGTCGAGGTCGAGCCGCTGCACGACGTACGAGTCGCCCTGGTGCAGGTACACGGCACCGTCGTGCACGGTCGTGTGCGCGGCCGCCGCGTCGACCGTCCCGAGCAGCCGCCCGGTCGACGCCTCGACGATGCGGATGGCGGCGCCGCCGGTCGAGCGGATGTCGGCGAGGTCCGTTGCCCGCTCGCGCCGCGCCCAGTACCAGCCGGTCGGCCGGTGCCGCAGGAAGCCGAGCCGCACCAGGTCCGCGAGCCGCTCCTCCGTGCGCGGGCCGAACAGCGCGAAGTCGGCCGACGTCAACGGCAGCTCGGCCGCTGCGGCGCAGAGGTGCGGGTCGAGCACGTGCTCGTTGTCGGGGTCGAGGACCGTCGCCTCGACCGGGCGGCCGAACAGCGCCTCGGGGTGGTGCACGAGGTAGGTGTCCAGCGGGTCGTCGCGCGCCACGAACACCGCCAGCGCCTCGCCGCCGCGCCGGCCCGCACGGCCCGACTGCTGCCAGACCGACGCGACTGTGCCCGGATAGCCGGACAGCAGCACGGCGTCCAGGCCGGTGATGTCGACGCCGAGCTCCAGCGCGTTCGTCGCCGCGACGCCGAGCAGCCGGCCCGACTGCAACGCCGCCTCGATCGCCCGGCGCTCCTCGGGCAGGTACCCCGCGCGGTACGCCGCCACCCGGGAGCCCAGCTCCGGAGCGACCTCAGAGAGCTGCCGCTTCACCTGTGCCGCAATGGACTCCGCGCCCTTGCGGGAGCGGATGAACGCGATCGTCCGTACGCCGTCGACGACGAGGTCGGTCAGCAGGTCGGCGGTCTCCGCGGGCGCCGAACGCCGCGTGCCGGACTCGGCGTCGGTCAGCGGCGGCTCCCAGAGCGCGAACTCCGTCGCCCCGCGCGGCGACGCGTCGTCGGTCACGGCGACGACGTCGGCGCCGATGAGACGGGAGGCCGAGACCTCAGGCGAGGACACCGTCGCCGAGGCCAGCACGAAGACCGGCGACGAGCCGTACTTCTCGCAGAGGCGGCGCAGCCGCCGCAGCACGTGCGCGACGTGGGAGCCGAAGACCCCGCGGTACCCGTGGCACTCGTCGACGACGACGTAGCGCAGCCCCTTGAGGAACCGCGACCACTGCGCGTGCCGGGGGAGCAGCGTGCGGTGCAGCATGTCGGGGTTGGTCAGGAGGACGTTCGCGTGCGCGCGGACCCACTCGCGTTCGGCGACCGGCTTGTCGCCGTCGAACGTGTCCGCCCGCAGCTGCGTGATCGTCAGCGCGCGCATCGCGCGGAGCTGGTCCATCGCCAGCGCCTTCGTCGGCGACAGGTACAACGCCGTCGCGCGCGGCTCCTCGATCACCGCCGTCAGGATCGGCAGGAGGTACGCGAGCGACTTGCCGGACGCGGTGCCCGTCGCGACGACGACGTTGCGGCCCTCGACCGCGTGGGACGCGGCAAGAGCCTGGTGCTCGTACGGTGCCGCGATCCCCTGCAGCCCAAGGCGGGAGACAACCAGCGGCGGCACCCAGGGCGGCCAGTTCGCGGTCCGGCCGAGCCGGGCGGGGACGTGCTCGACGTGGGTGACCTGGCCCTGGTAGCGCGGCCCGCCGGTGAGGCGCCCGAGCAGCTGGCTCACGGCGCCGCCGCGACCTCGGTGACGACGGTCTCGGGGGCCGGCCAGCGCAGCGACGCCCAGATCGACGTGCCGATGCAGGCCGCGATCACGACGAGGCTGGCCAGCGTCGGGATGTGCACCCAGTGGCTGGCCAGCATCTTCACGCCGACGAACGTCAGCGTCGCAGCGAGACCGATCCGCAGCAGGTGGAACTTCGTGACCACGTCGGCGAGCAGGAAGTACAGCGACCGCAGGCCGAGGATCGCGAGGATGTTCGAGGTGAACACGATGAACGTGTCCCGCGAGATCGATAGCACGGCCGGGATCGAGTCGACCGCGAACACCAGGTCGGTCACCTCGATCACCGCGAGCACGGCGACCAGCGGCGTCGCGATCAGCCGGCCGTTGCGCCGGGTCAGCAGCTTGTCGCCGTCGTACGTGTCGGTCATCGGCACGAACCGCCGGACCAGCCGCAGCGTGCGGTTGTGCTCGACGTCGACCGCGTCGCCCTCGGAGCGCAGCAGCCGGATGCCGCTGGCGACGAGGAACGCCCCGAACACGAAGATCGTGAACTCGAAGCGGTGGATCAGCGACACCCCGGCCGCGATGAACAGCCCGCGGAACACCTGCGCGCCGAGCACGCCGTAGAACAGCACCCGGTGCTGCGCCGAGGTCGGAACCGCGAAGAAGCCGAACAGCAGCACGAAGACGAAGATGTTGTCGACCGAGAGCGACTCCTCGATCAGGTACGCGGTGATGAACTCCGTGCCGCGCGCGGCGCCCTGGAAGACGAACACCCCGATGCCGAACAGCACCGCGATCCCGACCCACCCGGCTGTCGTCAGCGCGGCGTCGCGCAGGCCGACCCTGGCCGTGCCGCGGTGCAGCACCTTGAGGTCGACGAAGAGGCAGAGGAGCACGAACGCGACGAAGCCCGCGTAGGCCAGGAAGGTGCCGTTCACTGGATCGAGTCTGGCACACGGTCCGCAGCCCTTCCCTCGTGGTTAGATCGCTCCGGGGCTGGGTATCGGCCGCCCACAGCGCCACCCAGTCACGCTGTGGTCTCGTCTGCTCACCTGGAGGAACGCGTGGACCTGTCCCTGTCGACCAGGACCGAGGGTGACCGCACGGTGGTCGTGGTGGGCGGTGAGATCGACGTCTACACCGCGCCGAAGCTCCGCGAGCAGCTCATCGACCTCGTCTCCAGTGGCGCGTACCACCTCGTCGTGGACATGGAGAACGTCGACTTCCTCGACTCGACCGGCCTCGGCGTCCTGGTCGGCGGCCTCAAGCGGGTCCGCGCCCACGACGGCTCGCTGCGCCTGGTCTGCACGCAGGAGCGCATCCTCAAGATCTTCCGGATCACCGGCCTGACCAAGGTGTTCCCGATCCATACGACCGTCGACGAGGCCGTCGCGGCGACCGACTGACGCCACCGAGCCCCGTGCCCACCGTCGAGGTCCGCTTCACCGCCCTGCCGGCCCACGTGCGGACTGCGCGCCTGGTGGCCGCCGCCCTGGCGCGGCGCGCGGGCATCGACGAGTCGTTCATCGACGAGGTCAAGCTCGCGGTCGGCGAGGCGTGTGCGCGCGCGGTCGGCATCCACCGGACGTACGCGCCGGACGAGGACATCGTCGTGACCCTGACCGACGACGAGGGGCGCTTCGTCGTGACCGTGCGCGACGCCGGCCCGCACGACGCCGACACGGCGCTGGAGGCGACGGGGGCGCCGGTCGCCGACGTGCCCGACCTGATCGACCTCGACGCCCTGCCGGGCGAGGACCCCGGGGCGGCCATGCCCGCGGGCTTCGGCCTGGCGGTGATCGCGGGGCTGGTGGACGACCTGGCGGTCGAGGCACTCGACAGGGGCACCGTCGTCACGATGACCTGGAAGCCGGACGCCCCGCCCGCTCGCGACGATCGCGGATTGGGAGACACGCCCTAGTCACGCGCAGAACTTTGAGGCGGGCGCACCCGCCCCCTAGACTCCGCTCGCAAGAGGCAGCACTGGCGCGCCTCACCTCGCCGAACAAGCCCGACCCGGTCCCCCCGGGCGGCGAGGCGCGCGCCGGAACGCCTGTCGTGCCGTCAAGGAGGACGCATGCACTTCCTCGCCCAGGAGGGTGGGAAAATCCCGAGCATCATGGGCGGCGACAAGACGCTGCTGCTCGTGATCTTCGCGACCTCGTTCCTGGCTCTCGCCGTCGCGTACTACCTCTCGCGCGAGGTGCTCGCCGCGAGCCAGGGCAGCGAAAAGATGCAGGAGATCGCCAAGGCGATCCAGGAGGGCGCGTCCGCGTACCTCTCGCGCCAGTTCCGCACGCTCGCGCTCTTCGTCGTGCTGACGTTCGGCATCCTGTTCGCGCTCCCCGCCGACAACTTCGGCGTCAAGCTCGGGCGGTCGGTGTTCTTCGTCATCGGCGCCGCGCTGTCCGCCCTGACCGGCTACGCCGGCATGGGGCTCGCCGTGCGCGGCAACGTCCGCGTCGCCGCGGCGGCCCAGGAGTCGGGGCTCAAGCGCGCGCTGCGGATCGCGTTCCGCACCGGCGGCGTGGCGGGCATGTTCACCGTCGGCCTCGGCCTGCTCGGCGCCACCGTCGTGCTGCTGCTGTTCGACACCCAGGCCCCGAACGTCCTCGTCGGCTTCGGCTTCGGCGGCGCGCTGCTCGCGATGTTCATGCGGGTCGGCGGCGGCATCTTCACCAAGGCGGCCGACGTCGGCGCGGACCTGGTCGGCAAGGTCGAGCAGGGCATCCCCGAGGACGACCCGCGCAACGCCGCCACCATCGCGGACAACGTCGGCGACAACGTCGGCGACTGCGCCGGCATGGCGGCCGACCTGTTCGAGTCCTACGAGGTCACCCTCGTCGCGGCGCTCATCCTCGGCAACGCGGCGTTCGGCATCAAGGGCGTCATCTTCCCGCTCATCGTCCGCGGCATCGGCGTCCTCACCTCCATCCTCGGCATCTTCGCGGTGTCGCCGCGCGATTCCGACCGCAACGGCATGAAGGCGATCAACCGCGGCTTCTTCATCTCCGCGTTCGCGTCCGCGGTCCTCGTCG
>JAVEEC010000031.1 GCA_030840645.1 Frankiaceae bacterium | reverse complement strand
GGCCGCAACGTCCCTTGCGCTGGTTCGCCGACGCCTGGCTGACGCGTTCGATCGGCAGCCGCTGCACCTTGAGCCGGGTGCTGTAGCGCGAGATGCGCGCCAGGCCGGGGTCGACGACGTAGCGGATGCCGGGGACGGTGAGCGAGGTCTCGGCGACGTTCGTGGCGAGCACGATGCGGCGGCCCGCGGAGCGCTCGAAGACACGGTGCTGCTCGGCGTGCGAGAGCCGCGCGTACAGCGGCAGCACCTCGGTGTCGCGCAGGTCGAGGCGGCGCAGCGCGTCGGCGGTGTCGCGGATGTCGCGCTCGCCGGAGAGGAACACGAGGACGTCGCCCGGCCCCTCGTGCTGGAGGTCGAGCACCGCGTCGACCACCGCCTGTACGGGGTCGGTGTCCTCCTCCGGCGGTCGGTAGCGGACCTCGACCGGGTACGTCCGCCCGCTCACCGTGACGACCGGCGCGTCCCCGAAGTGCCGGGCGAAGCGGTCGGTCTCGATGGTGGCGCTGGTGATGACGAGCTTGAGGTCGGGACGGCGCGGCAGCAGGCGCTTGAGGTAGCCGAGCAGGTAGTCGACGTTGAGGCTGCGCTCGTGCGCCTCGTCGAGGATGAGCGTGTCGTACCGGCGCAGCTCGCGGTCGCTCTGGATCTCCGCGAGCAGGATGCCGTCGGTCATGAGCTTGACGAGCGTGTCGTCGGACGACCGATCCGCGAAGCGGACCTGGAAGCCGACGGCGGTGCCGAGCTCCGTACCGAGCTCCTCGGCGATCCGGTCGGCGACGGTGCGCGCGGCGATCCGGCGCGGCTGCGTGTGGCCGATGGTGCCGCGTACGCCGCGCCCGAGCTCGAGGCAGATCTTGGGTAACTGGGTGGTCTTGCCGGAGCCGGTCTCGCCGGCCACGACGACGACCTGATGAGCGGCGATCGCGGCGGCGAGGTCGTCCTTCGCCTGGCTCACCGGCAGCTCGGGCGGGTACGTCACGACCGGCCGCGACGCGAGCCGCCGCGCGATCCGTGCCTCGGCGCGCTCGACCTCGGCGGCGAGGCGTTCCGGGGACTCGCGGCCGGCGAGCAGCCGGCGGCGCAGCCGGTGCTCGTCGCGCAGGGTCAGCCCGGGCAGCCGGTCGAGCAGCTCGGGCGTGCTCGCGGCGCTGGACATGGCGCGCACCAGCCTAGGTCGCGGGCCCGAAGGCCGTCCTGCGGATTAGCCGGGAACACGCCGCCACCGGCCGCGGGTCGTATCGTAAGAACCCGTCGCGACGAGGAGGTGCGAGATGGGTCCTGCCGCCGGCACCTCCGGCACACCCGCGCTCTTCGGCGTCGGCTACGAGGGCCGAGATCTCGACGAGCTCGTCGCTCTGCTGCGGGCGAACCACGTCACCGTCCTGCTCGACGTACGGCTCAATGCCGTCAGTCGCAAGCCGGGCTTCTCGAAGCAGCGGTTGCGGGCAGCCCTCGAAGGGGCGGGAATCCAGTACCGGCACGCGCGCGCGTTGGGCAACCCGAAGGACAACCGCGAGCCCTTCCACACCGGTGACACCGCCAGGGGAGCGCGGACCTTTCGCGCACTGCTCGCGAGCGACGAGGCCGGTCTGGAGCTGGGCCAGCTTGCGGAACTGCTGGCGAGTGAGCGGGTTGCGGTGTTCTGCTTCGAACGTGACCACGACCGCTGCCACCGGCAGGTCATCTTCGACGCCATCGCAGGCCAGCGCACGCCGGTCCACCTGCCCTGAACCACTCGTCAGAACAGCGGTATCTCCGCGACGGCCGGCGGCCAGAAGACACCGAGCACGCAGAACGAGGCCGGGTACCGAGCGACGCTGCCGACGAAGAGCATGACGTCGCGGTCCGCCGCGACCACCTCGTCCAGCCACTTCTGCTTGATCGCCCGCAGCGTCCCTTCGTCGTCGCCGTACCTCCGGCGCCACGACCGGTACGCCTGGCCGAGCTCCCAGTCCAAGACCCGCTGCTGGTGCCCCGGGCAAGCGGGCTCGTCACGGCAGGTATAGCGGTATCGGAACTTGTACGGGATGTCCTCCAAGGCTTCGAGGCTCGGCTCGAACATGTCGAGCTGTGTGCCCGCTGGAGGCTTCGGCGGGGCCGGCTCGACCGACCAGGCGAGGATCTCCCGCGGTCGGAAGACAGCGAGGGACGTGCCGTCGAGGGCCTGCCTGCGTTGGACCTCGCACATGCTGCGGACGAGCAACGGCTCGATGATCTGCCGCCGGTCGAGCCAGCCGCTCTTGGTGCTCTTCGCTCCGACCACCGCAATGGTGTCGGCTCGCGGCTCCCATGACTCAGGTCGCGAGTCGGCACTACGGACGACCTCCAGAGAGATCACGTCGAACTTGCGGAACTGCTGGTCCTTCGGCAAGCGCCGGAACGGCACCGGGAACACCCGCACCCAGGCCGGTGGCTCGACGTCGAGCCGAACACCGGCGACGCATACCGCTTCGCCATGTCCGTCCGTACGCACCGGATACGCCTTGACCGCGACCAGCATCTCGATGCGCTCACGGCCGGGACGGGCGGATGCCACGGCATCTTTGTGTGACATGCCTGTTCCCCCGTCTGGCGCCGCGCGTGGTGGATCAGATGCATCGTGCACCCGCAGCGGGATGCGGCGGCCGAGACGGGCCGAAGGGCGCCATCGGCGTGGCCGTCGCTTCTACTTCTGGCCGGGCAGCACGTCCGTCTCGGACTTGTGCCAGACCGGCGAGTCGCCGGCGGTCTCGACGTTGAAGCCGTAGTCGTAGACGAGCGAGCCGCCGTACGTCGCGCCGAACGACACGAGCAGGCCGATGACGACGGTCAGCACCATGAGCCCGGCGGGCGTGGCGGCGGCGTCCCAGCTCCCGAGCAGCCGGGCAAGGACGTCGACGAGCACCAGCACCGTGACGGAGACCATGACGAGCGCGTGCGCGTTCGCGGTGCGGCGCGCCTGGGTGCCCTTCTCCGTCGACTTCAGCCAGTCCCAGAAGCCGGTGAGCGCGGCGAGGACGGAGACGGCGGCGCCGCCGATGAGCACGAACGACGCGGCGCGGTAGAAGTCGCGCCCCCACGCATTGTCGTGGCCGCCGACGACGGAGATGACGTCGAACGCCGCGGCGAAGACGTAGGCGGCGACCGGGATGTCGGTGAGCGGCGGGTGCAGCGGCTTGCCCGCCCAGCCTCGTAGGCCCTTGAACTTCCGGCCGCGCACGGTGAGCGCCGGGCGGAACGAGAATGCCCGCATGGTGACTCCTCTCCGGCGCCGCGCGCCGGGGTGTGGGGGTGGTCGGTCAGCGCCCGGTGAGGGCGAGGAACTCGGCGCGGGTGCGCGCGTCGTCACGCACCAGGCCGCGCAGCGCCGACGTGACCGTCGACGTGCCCGGCTTCTCGACGCCGCGCAACGACATGCA